>JALHTD010000141.1 GCA_022865555.1 Thermoanaerobaculaceae bacterium
CCACATGCGCCCCACCTGCTCGAGCAGCGAGCGCGCCGCCTGCACGTAGGCATCGTGAATCGCTTTCGACGAGGCGGGGCACTGGGCGCCGTGGTCCGCACCTTCGACCGAGAGCCCCGTGCGTCCCATCATCTCCGGGATCGTGGTGGCGACGTGCCATGCCAACTCGCCGAGTGTGCGGTCCGCAGGCGTGACGCGCTGGGACAGGGAGGCGTCGGTCAGCGCCGCCAGGACCCTCGTCGTGATCTCGCTCTCGTTCTTCCAGATCGCCTCGAAGTCGGCAACGGTGCGGATCATGGGCATCTCCTCCCGTGAGGTGACTGTAGCCCTTTGATGTTTCCTGAGGAAGGCAGCCGGGAACGGGCGAGGGGTCGATCGGCTAGGATGGGTGTGAGGACGAGGCATGCGGCTACCACACTCCTGCCGTTTCGCAGCGCTGGCGATGATGCTGGCGGCGTTCGTGTCGACCGCCGGCGGGGCGCAGACTTTCTCGACCTCCGTTTCCGCCCCGGACGGCACGCGCCTCGCAACCGACGTGTACCTGCCGATCGGGGCCGGCTGGGGCCCGTGGCCGGTGATCCTCCAGCGCACCCCGTACGGGAAGGAGTCCAACCCCGTCAAGGACTCCTGCCTCCTCTTCAACCTCTGGGGGTACGCCTGTGTTGGCCAGGACGAGCGGGGGAAAGGGGCCTCCGGCGGCCACTACACGGGCTACGCCAACGAGGGTGCCGACGGCCGCGTCACGCTGGAGTGGATCGGCTCACAGTGGTGGTGCGATGGCAACGTGGGGACGTTCGGCGCCTCTGCGCTCGGGATGGCTCAATACGCGCTGTCCCCCGGTGCGCCCCGGGTGCTCAAGTGCATGGTCCCGATCGTAGGCACGGCCGACTTCTACCACGACGCGGTCTACCAGGGTGGAGCGCTGCGCTACGCCCTGACCCATGGCTGGCTCGACGGCCACGACGCGGTGGACGTCTTCGAGCAGTTGAAGATCCACCGGCTCTGGGACGCCTGGTGGGAGGGTTTCGCGGTTCTCCCGAAGGTGGGCACGGTCAACGTGCCGGCCCTTCACGTCGGCGGGTGGTACGACATCTTCCTGCAGGGGACCTTGGACGCGTTCACCTCGTTCCAGCACCGGGGGGGCCCGGGGGCGGTTGGGAGGCAAAAGGTCATCATCGGCCCGTGGACTCACTACGGAACCTTCCAGAACAGCGCGGGCCAGCTCTCCTACCCGGCCAACGCGATGTTCGTCACGGACATCTTTCCGATCGTGCACGATTGGTTCGATTTCTGGCTCAAGGGTGGCAAGCCCGGGGTGGCGCGCTGGCCCAACGTCCGGGTCTACCTGATGGGCGCCGTAGGGGAACCTGGTGCACCGGGCAACACCTGGCTGGAGTTGTCGGACTGGCCGCCGCCGGCGCCGGTGGTGTCGTTCTACCTGGATGTCGGTCACGGCCTTTCCGGGGCACCGGCGCCGAGGGGCGAGCTGGAGCTCGTGGCCGACCCCGAGAGCCCCGTGCCCACCGCCGGGGGCCAGGAGCTCAGCAACGAGGCTGGTCCGTACGACCAGCGTGTGATCGAGGCGCGCAGCGACGTCGCGAGCTTCACGTCGGAGGTTCTGACATCGCCCCTGACCGTGGTCGGGCGCGTGCGCTGCCGGCTGTGGGTCCGCCCCGACACGCCTGATCTTGACCTCGCGGTACGCCTGACCGACGTCTACCCCGACGGGCGCTCGATGCTGGTGACCGACGGGATCCAGCGTGCCCGCATGCGCTGCGGCGACGACCGCGAGTGCTTCCTCTCCCCTGGCGTGGCGACGGAGATCGTGGTGGACCTGTGGTCCACCGCCCTGGCCTTTGCCCGGGGCCACCGGATCCGCATCGATGTCTCCGGCTCCAACTGGTCCCGTTTCGAGGTCAACCCCAACGACGGGGGCGACCTCGACGGACGGTCGCCGGGCGCGGTGGCGCACCCAGTCCTGCTGGTAGGGCCTTCGCACCCGTCGCGACTTGAGCTTTCCGTTCTCCGCCCGTCGCCGTTCCCCCGCCGCCGCCTCGGCGAGGCGCCGGTTGCACGCCAGTGAAACATACTCAGTCACCCAGCGTATGAGACGCAGGGGAATGGTGCGCCCGCCGTGCCCGGACGGGGAGGGCGGGAGCTCCGGTACCCGGGAGGCCCCGTGAAGGCCAAGTTTCTCGTTGCGTTGGGCTTGCTGATGCTGGTGGGAGTTGCGGGCGCGGTCCTGATGTTCTCGGGCCGAAGACCGGAGTGGACCACGGCCTCCCCACAGGCGCGCGCGGAGTTTGAGAGGGGGCTCGATGCCCTCCAGAAGATCTACTACAACGAGGCGGCCAAGGACTTCGCGAAGGCGGTCGAGTTGGACCCCAACTTTGTGGTTGCCAAGCGCTTTCTCCTCATGATGAAGGACAGCCCATCAAGCAAGAAGGAGGCGGAGGAGATCATCGGGCAGTTGAAGGGCGCCGACCTCTCCAAGCTGACGGGCCGTGAGCGCTTCCTGATCACCTACGCGCTTGCCAACCACGACAAGGACCCGGCGAAGGCCCAGAAGATCTTGCAGGACTTTGCGGCCAGCAACCCGAACGATCCCTACGCCCTCGACCTCCTGGCCAGCGCGGCCACGGCTCGGCAGGACTGGGCCGAGGCCAGACGACTCCTGACGCGTCTCATCGAGGTGGCACCCAACCGCGTTGTCGCCTACAACCAACTCGGGTACCTGGAGATGGGGATGGGGCGCTTTGCCGAAGCCGAAAAGCTGTTCGAGACCTACAGGTACATCGCGCCCGACCAGGCCAACCCCCACGACTCTCTCGGCGAGCTCTTCATCCTGATCGGCAGGTACGACGATGCCAGACGCGAGCTCGAGGACGCTCTTCGGATCAGGCCGGACTTCTGCGCCTCGTACGAGCACCTTGTGATTCTCGCGCTGGTGGACGGGCGGCCGGAAGAAGCCCAGCAGGCAATGGCTCGCGCCGGGAAGACCGGCGGGTGCCCCGAGTACTCGATCAAGGCGATGCGCTGCCGCATCGCGGTGTGGGTGCCGTTCCTGGCCAGCGACTGGCAGGCCCTCTGGAAGGGTGAGCAGACCGAGTGCACCGAAAAGGATGGGAGGGACCCGGTGCTCAACCTATGGGCGGCACTCGCGACCGGGCGGCGGGCCGACGCCGAGGGCATCGTCACGAAGATTCGAGACGATGTGGCGAAGATGCCGGCGGGCGCACCCGGGAGGAGGTACGCGGAGGCACTCCTCGCTCACATGGAGGGCGCAATTCTCGTCTCTCAGGGCCAGGCGGCCGAAGCCGCCGAGCGCTTCCGCTTCGCCGACGAGGGATTCTCCTACCGCGAGATCGGCCCGGGCATCTTCAAGCTCGTCAACCGGGTCGTCCTGGCACGGGCGCTGCAGGCAGTGGGGTCGCGGGAGCAGGCACAGGCGGTACTGGCCGAGGCGCGCGCCGTCAACGCCAAGTTCGTCGACCGCCTCAAGGCCCTGACGGTTCCTCTCGCCCCCAGTTGAGCCGCTACTCGGGGATCAGCGCGTCCACGTAGGTGGGATCGCCGGTGATGTTGTCCGTCACCACGGCGTACGCGAAGAACCTAGCTCCCGCTGTAGTTGTGCGAACGATGATGTACCCATCGCTCACGAGATCACTGGTGACCTCCTCGAACGCCTTGTCCTTCTGGAAGAAATCGTATGGCAGAAGGTCGTAGCTCGTCCGGCCTAGGAACACGCCGGTGGCGAGGTAGAACTCGGCCTCGACACGGATCGGGGCGGGGCTTGCGCTGACGAAGCCCAGGTTGGTCCGGTACCCGGCGGCCAGCGTCGGATCGTGGGAGAGCCCGATCAGTCGGGCGTCCTGGCTGAACCCGATGGCACGGGCGCGGGGAATGGCGGGCACCGACTGGCCATACGTGCCGGTGGGGAGCTGGTTGTAGGTCCGGCTGGTCAGGATGACGGCACCGTCGATCGGGGTGATGCGGATCGCCGCCGCGCCCGAGAAGCCGAAGGTATCGAACAGAATATCGTTGTAGCGGGCGCTTAAACCGGGGGTCAGCGTAATGGTCGACTTGAACGGCGAACTGCTGTTGTTCTGGTCACGGAGGAGCAGGGCGATCACCAAGGTTGCCCGTCTCGTACCGGGGTTGTGGACCTCGAGGTCGGTCCTCCAGTTGACATTGTTGAAACCTTTGAGGTGCGCACCCGTCGGCACGTAGATCTCTTGGTCAGCGGTGCTGGAGGTGACCGCGAGCTGGACGCTGCCGCTGACGCTCTGGCCCCCTATGCTCCCGCTCACGTTGACGGTGAAGACCCCTGGCCCTGCATAGGCGTGCTGGATGGAGTCGCACCCGCCTAGGATGGAGCAACCCACGTTGTACTCGATCTTCCCGCTCCCTCCGTCCCCGAAGTCGAAGGTCACGCTGTCGCCCACAACCAGTACCTTGGGATCGATGCGAAAGGTCACCGCGATCCCGGCGGGCGCCGGGTTCATGTCAACAGTGACCGTGAGGGTGGCGGCGGCGGCCGATGCGGCGACTGCCATCGCCAGAGTAAGGCCCACGGCGCAGCAGCGCCGAACTCCTTTCGGGGTGAGCATGCTGTCCTCCTTCCGGTGCCCAGGTGGGGCCCCACGCCCGCTCGCAGGCCGGTGCGTCGAGCAGGCTGCGTGGCGGGCTCACGTTTAAGTATACGGAGGGCGGGCGGTGCACGTGACCGCGAGACTGTGCCGGGGAGGGGAGCCGTGACACAGGTTACATTCCGGGTTCTGGTGTCGACGAACGCGGGCGCCGCGGGGCCGGTCCTGGCTCGGGTATCCTGTGCGCGCAGGGCGGCCAGTGTCGGGCAGTCCCGGACGGGGACTCCGGCGGCAGTCGCCCCGTTTCACCACCATGACGACTGAGACGCAGCGGGCGTTTAATGCAGCCGACCGGGGCGAGTTCGACTCCATGGCGGTCCGCTGCGCCGGGCTCGTCAAGCGCTACGAGGACGTGGTGGCGGTTGCCGGGATCGAACTTGCAGTGCGACGGGGGGAGTGCTTCGGCCTGCTGGGTCCCAACGGGGCAGGCAAGACCACGACGGTCGAGATCCTCGAGGGGCTCACCGTGCCGGACGATGGCCTCGTGGAAGTGCTCGGCTGGCGCTGGGGCACCGGCCGCGATCACGACCTGCGCGAGCGGCTGGGTGTGCAGCTTCAAGAGACGCAGCTCGCCGAGAAGCTCACGGTTGGAGAGACTCTTCGCCTGTTTGCGAGCTTCTTCGCACGTCCGCGGCCGGTCGACGACGTGATCGGGATGGTCGGGCTCGAGGACAAGCGGCACGCGCGGGTGGGCAAGCTGTCCGGCGGGCAGAAGCAGCGCCTGGCCCTCGCCTGCGCGCTGGTGAGCGACCCGGAGCTGCTGTTCCTGGATGAGCCCACCACGGGCCTCGACCCCCAGGCCCGGCTCAACGTGTGGGAGGTGGTCGAAGCGTTCCGGGGACGCGGCGGAACAGTGCTGCTCACCACCCACTCCATGGAGGAGGCGGCTCGACTCTGCGACCGGGTGGCGATCATGGACCACGGCACGATCCTGGCCATGAACCGGCCCACCGTCCTGGTGGACTCGCTTGGGGCGGAGCAGATCGTGGAGTTTGAGCTGCAAGGTGAGCTTGATCCCTTGGCGTTGACCGGGCTCCCCGGGGTCAGCGGCGTGGGCGGGAAGGGGAGCAGCTTCCGGCTGAGCGTGTGCCGGATCGGGGAGGCGATGCCGGCCCTACTGTCGGAGCTGGAGCGACGGGGTCTCACGATCGAGAGCCTCACCACCCACCAGGCGACGCTGGAGGACGTGTTCGTTCACCTGACCGGGAGGGCACTGCGGGATGAGTGAGACGCGCTGGACGCCTGCTGCCCGCGGGCCGCGCCGGCCGCACCCGCTGGTGGAGCTGACACGCGCCCGCCTGGTTGAGTTCGTACGAGAGCCGGAAGCGGTGTTCTGGGTGTTCGTGTTCCCCGTCCTGCTCGCCCTGGCGCTCGGGATCGCGTTCCGGTCCAAGCCCGCGGAGAGGCTGCGTGCGGCGGTCGAGCGCGGCGCACCGGCGCAGGCGCGCATCCTCGCGATTCTCCGCGCCTCGCCCGACCTCACGGTGGTGGAGCTTTCGGCCGCGGAGGCCGCTCAGGCCCTGCGCACCGGCAAGGTGGACGTGGTCGTCGAGGGCACGGCGCCGGCCGCCGGCAGCGAGGGCGAGCTGCTGTCCGTGACCTACCGCTACGACACGACCAGGGCGGAGGGGCGGGCGGCACGGCTTGCGGTGGACGACGCGCTCCAGAGGGCGCTGGGGCGCCCGGACCTGCTCGCGGTCCGAGAGGAGCGGGTGGCGCAGCCGGGGAACCGCTACATCGATTTCCTGATCCCTGGCCTCGTGGGTCTCAACCTGATGGGCAGCGGGATGTGGGGGCTCGGTTTTGCGGTAGTGCAGGCCCGCGTGCGGAAGCTCCTCAAGCGGTTCGCCGCAACCCCGATGCGGCGCTCGCACTACCTGCTCTCGTTCATGCTCTCGCGCCTGGTGGGGTTGGTGCTCGAGGTGGCGGTGGTGGTTGGGTTTGGGTGGCTGCTGTTCGGCGTGGCGGTGCGGGGCTCGCTGGTGGACCTCGCGGTAGTCTCGCTGGTGGGAGCGCTGACCTTTGCCGGGCTTGGCCTGCTGGTGGCGGCCCGGCCACGCACAATCGAGGGAGTCTCGGGGTGGATGAACCTTGTGCAGCTCCCGATGTGGCTCTTCTCCGGCACGTTCTTCTCCTACGAGCGCTTCCCGGCCGCGGTGCAGCCAGCGATCCGCGCCCTGCCCTTGACCGCGCTCAACGACGCGCTGCGCGCCGTGATCAACGAAGGCAGCCCCCTTTCCGCATCGTTCCCCGCGGTTCTGGTGATGGCGTTCTGGGGTATTGGGAGCTTCGCAGTGGCGCTGCGCCTGTTCCGCTGGCAGTAGGCCGCCGTCCGAGCGATGCTTGAGCCTCGCGGAGAGCAGCATCAAGCGGGGTGGCCGTTCCCGGACCTCGAGACCCGAGCCTGCGCCGGCTTGGCACGGCCGGACCGGGCGCTTGCTGGGTCAGCGTTGAGCGGGCAGTCCTCTTCCGGTGACGAGGTAGACGGCGAAGCTGCCGAGCCAGTGCCCACCCTCGTAGTACTGGCCCGTGACGGCGGCGAGACCGGAGGAGCGATGGGCCGCAGCAGTGGCACGCAGCGACGCGATTCTCGGATCGTCGTTCGGAAGGCCGGCCGCGATCCCCTCCAGCATCCAGGCGCGGGAGAGGTTGAGGCCGTCCAGGTGGGCGAGCTTGCCGTCGGTGCGGTCGGTGACCACCGCGGGCTGCAGCCACGCGCTCGAGCCGTCGAGGGGAAGACGCGGCAGGAACCCGCCCAGCCAGGTGGCGAAGGCGGGTAGTGGCAGAACGCGGCGCACCAGGTCGGCCTCCGCCAGGCACGGCGACAGGAAGTCCTGACCCGATGGCTCGTACGCCATCGGGCAGTCGCGGTCGGCCAGGTAGTAGTCGCGGGTGCGCGTCTCGAGGAGCGTCGCCATCTCCCGCTCACCGGTGGCCCTCGCCCAGTCCAGCGCGAGACCGAAGGCGAAAGCGGTCTGACTGTGCTCCCCGACGCGGATCGGGTAGGAGAGCTTGGGCAGCCAGCCTTTCAGGCGGCCGGCAGCCGAGCGCGTCAGGGGCTCGAGCGTGCGCGCCCACTCCCGAGCCTGCGGATCGTTCCACTCCCGCAGTTCGGCGGCAAGCTGCAGGAGCCAGGCCAGGCCGTAGGGGCGCTCGAAGTCCGAGCGGCCCGGACCCTCGAGGTACCGGACCTCGGTCGCGACGTGTGCAGGGGTCAGGCTCTGCGCGAGGGCCGTGCGCGCGGCGGGCACGAACGGTGCGTCGGGGAACGTGCGCACGAGCCGCACCAGGAGCCAGTGCCCGTGCACCGCCGAGTGCCAGTCGAAGCACCCGCAGAAAGCCGGCGTCAGCTCGCAGGGCGGCTTGACGTCGGCGTTGCCGGCAAGCACGTGGGAGATCTTGTTGGGGTACTCCTTGTGCACGCAGGCGAGGGCGAGACCGGCGAAGCGCTGGGCCGCCGCGGCGTCGAAGACGGCTGCGTTGTCAGCCGCACAAAGCGGCAGCACACCGGCGAGGAGAACGCAGACGCAAGCCGTCAGCTTGGGCATGGCCAGATGGTAGCATCGGCCGCTGCGAGCTTGTTGAGAACCCTCAACACTCCTCCCGGCGCGGGCGAGCCGCTCTCCAGTCCATTAGACGTGCCTGTGCGCCGGAAGGTTCTGTGATGCGGGTGGGACCAGGTTCAGGGAAGAAGCGCAGGCGAGCTGAGCCAGAACAGCTCGCAGTTGCCGAGCAGCGCGCCGCTCTGGGGCACTTCCAGCGCGATGACGCCGCCGGCCTTGAGGACCAGCCTTCCCCGCGCCTCACCGTACGCTAGAGACTCGGCCCAATGGGCGAGGTTCGGAAAGTGTCCGACGGTCGCCAGGTCGCCGCGCTTCGCGTCCCGCCATGCGGTGAGAAAGGGCAGCCAGTCGGTCAGCTCCCCGGCGGGCGAGAGCTCTGCAGCCGCCTCCGCCGTCGGGGCCAGGCCGGCCTCGCGCAGGATCGCGGCGGTCTCGCGGGCCCGCACGAACGGGCTGGTCTGAATCAACCTCCAGCGAATGCTGAGACCGTGCAGCCGCTGCGCGAGGCGCATCACCTGCTTCCGGCCCTCCGCGACGAGTGGCCGCTCGCTGTCCGTGATGACAACCTCGGCGCTGACGGCCTTGCCGTGGCGGATGAGGTACAGACGCATGCGCACCTCCCTGCCCGAGTCGGGTCGCTCCCCGACCTCACGTGTGAGTGTAGCCGGTGCGGGCTATAGTTGGCACTCCGAAGGGGGAGGTGGGCATGAGGGTCGTGGTGCTGGGGGCGGGGCTGGTGGGAGGGACGATCGCCAGGGACCTGGCCCGGGACGGCGAGTTCAAGGTCACCGTCGTGGATTCTTCCGAGGCCGCCCTAGGGCGTCTGGCCGACGAGCCGGGGATCGTCACGATGCGCGCCGACCTCGCCGCTGCGGAGGCAGTCCAGCGGGCGGTGGAGAACCAGGACCTCGTGGTGGGAGCGGTGCCCGGGTACATGGGATTCGCCACGCTCCGCAGGGCCGTGGAGTGCGCAAAGCCGGTGGTGGACATCTCGTTCTTCCCCGAGGACCCTTTCGAGCTCGATGCTCTGGCGCGTACGAAAGGCGTTCCGGCACTGGTGGACTGCGGCATCGCGCCGGGCTGCTCCAACCTCATCCTCGGCAGGATGGAGACGGAACTCGACGCGATCGAGCGCTTCGTCTGCCACGTCGGCGGACTGCCGGCGGTCCGCACCTGGCCCTGGGAGTACAAGGCAGGCTTCTCTCCGGCAGACGTCGTCGAGGAGTACACGCGCCCTGCCCGCTACGTTGTGGGCGGTCGGATCGTCACGATGCCGGCGCTCTCGGAACCGGAGCTCGTGGAGTTCCCCGGGGTCGGCACGCTGGAGGCTTTCAACACCGACGGCCTGCGCACGCTGCTTTCCACCGTGAAGGTACCGTTCATGCAGGAGAAGACGATGCGCTACCCCGGCCACATCGAGAAGATACGGGTGCTGCGCGAGAGCGGCTTCTTCGGCGCGGAGCCCATTCAGGTCGGCGGCGTCGAGATGAGACCGCTCGAGCTGACCTCGCGCCTGCTCTTCCCGCTCTGGCATCTCGAGGAGGGCGAGGAGGACCTCACCGCGATGCGGGTGATCGTGGAGGGCAGGAAAGGCGCTCGGCGGGTGCGCCGGACCTTCGAGCTGCTGGACCGCTACGACCGTGCCACCGGAACTACCTCGATGGCGCGCACCACCGGGTACACGTGCACCGCGGCGGTGCGCCTGCTGAAGCAGGGGCTGTACCGGAAAGCCGGGGTCTCGCCGCCGGAGTTCCTGGGGCGGGAGCCCGATTGCTACGAGTTCGTGATGGCCGACCTTGCCAAGCGGGGTGTGGTGTTCCGGGAGACCACGGTTGCGCTCGAGTAGGCAACACGGGGGCGGGTGGACCGTATAATCGCAAGCGAACCCGGTGGGGACGGCGTGGGGCAGGATCTTCGCGGCCTGCACCGGGGCCAGGGACCAGCGTGGACTGTCCGGTCTGCCGCGAGCCGCTCATCGTCGCCGAGCGCGGGGGTATCGAGCTCGACGTGTGCCCGTGGTGCCACGGGCTTTGGTTCGACGCCGGCGAGTTTGCCTTGCTCTCCGAGAAGCTTGGCCGCCCACTGCGCGTGCCGGAGGAGTCGCTGGAAAGGGCCGCGACCAGCGAGAAGCCGCGGCGGTGCCCGCGCTGCGACAGGGCGATGGACAAGGTGGCACTGGGCACGTCCCTCCGGGTGCTGCTCGACCGCTGCGCGGGGCACGGGCTGTGGTTTGACCACGGGGAACTGGGTGCGCTGGTGCGACAGTTGACTCCGGTACCGGGTTCCCCTGCTCAGGCGGTTTTGGCTTTCATGGGTGAGACGTTCGGGGCACCGGTGCCGGAGGCGCCGGCGACGACCGGACCGGATCGTGATCCAGGGGAGGTGGAGCGATGATCTTCCTGTTCTTGCTGATCGTTGTCGTGCTTGTGGCGTTGTGGGTGATGGGGATGTACAACGGCCTGGTCGGCTCACGAAACGAGGTGAGGAACTCGTGGGGCCAGATCGACGTGCAGCTGAAGCGGCGGCACGACCTGATCCCCAACCTGGTGGAGGCCGTCAAGGGGTACATGGGCCACGAGCGCAACACGCTC
>JALHTD010000142.1 GCA_022865555.1 Thermoanaerobaculaceae bacterium
CCCTCGCCGACGTGCCGGAGCGCTGCCTGCTGGCCGCCGGCAGCGACGGCGTGGACGGCGCCTCGCCCGCTGCGGGCGCGGTAGTGGACGGCGAAACGCTCGCTCGCGCTGCCGCCCTCGGGCGCGACGCCGCCTCGGCCCTCGAGCGCAACGACGCCTGGAGCTTCTTCGAGGGGCTGCCAGACGCAATCGTGACCGGCCCAACGGGCACCAACGTTGCCGACCTCGTCTTTCTGCTGGCGGCCGGGGCGGCGCCCGACTTCGTCCCCGCGGCGCGGTCGCTCGCCCACCGCCTGCCGACGTTTCCGGGAAAGGCCCTACCGCGGCGGTGAGGTCCCCTCACGGCAGGTGAAGTTGGCTACACTGGCTGCGATGATCCTGCACCCGCATGGGAACGGCCTCATTGCCTTCGCCCAGTCCGCCCACGCGTTCCTGGCGTTTCAGCTCGCCGAGCACTGGGGGAACCGTCTCACGCCGCGCCCCTCCCCGCGCGCCGAGGTGCTGGCGGCGGTGCTCCTCCACGATGCCGGCTGGGACGGCCGCGAGGAGCCGCCACGGCTCGCTGCCGACGGGCGACCGCTCGCCTTCGATACCCTGCCCTCCGGAGAGCGCGAGGCAATGTGGACCTCGGCGGTCGAGCGCGCCGGTCTGCGGGGCCGATACGTGGCGTACCTGGTGTCACACCACGTCTCGGCGCTGGCCGCGATGAACCCTGACCAGATCCATCGCGAGTTCCTCGCACACCAGGAGGCATTTCGATCGCGCCTGCGGGAGCAGTTGGCCGGCGACGCACGCTACGCCGAGGCCCTCGCCATCGGCCCCGACGAGGTCAACCGCGCCGTGGTCCGCCTCGCCGACGCCATCGCGGTGTACCTCGCGTCGGGCCGGGAGGGCACGGGGCGGTTTCCGGGTCTGCCCCGGCGAGGCGGCTCGGCTCCGCTCGTCCTCAGCCAGGTGACGGAACGGACCTACCGGCTTCGCCCCTGGCCGTTGGTGGGAAAGCGGCTTGCCGTGAGCGCGGAGGGACGCCTGCTGCTCGCCCAGCGTTTTCCCGACGAGGCGAACCTCGCGAGCGTCTGGCAGGAGGCGACCACGGTGCGCCTGACGTGGACGCTGCTCCCGACAGGTGCCCGATCCGATTGACAGCGCGGTGCCAGGAGTGTAGAAAGGTGCCCCCCTTCGCAGGGGGAGACATCGACGCTCCGCAGTAGCTCAATGGTAGAGCATCCGGCTGTTAACCGGAGGGTTGGGGGTTCGAGCCCCTCCTGCGGAGCCAGCGCCGCCTACCTCGGGTTTTCCCGCGTGCGGCTTACCACAGGGACGATAGCAGCAACACCACCGCCGCCCCCGCCAGCGCACCCGCGAGGAACCAGGTGATCCGCACTCGCCACGACACCACCGCGGGACCCTGCGTCGGCGGCGACGAGATGATCTCGCTCAGCTCGAAGGCGAGGTCGTACGCCGCCTGCACGCGCTCGCCGCGGTCCTTCTCCAGGCAGCGCCGAACCACCCGCTCCAGGGCGGGCGGGACGCTCGCCCCAAATGCCTTCATCGGAGGGACGTCGGCGTACAGGGTGGCCGACATCGTCTCGCCTACCGTGAGCCGTCCGAAGGGTCTGGTGCCGGTCAGCATCTCGTAGAGCAGCACGCCAAGCCCGAAGATGTCGGTGCGCGGGTCGGTCGGCTCCCCACAGATCTGCTCCGGTGACATGTAGAGCGCGGTGCCCACCAGGGTCTCC
>JALHTD010000143.1 GCA_022865555.1 Thermoanaerobaculaceae bacterium
ACACCGCAGTACCGGGCGGACGGGGCCAGGTTCAAGTCTGCCCACACCCTCGAGGAGAGGAAGGCCGCCCTCGAGGAGATGCTCGCCACCATCCCCAAGCACAAGGGGACAGAGAAGATGCAGGCGGATCTCAAGCGCCGCCTGGCCCGCCTTCGCCACGACGAGGAGACGCGCACCTCCAGGCACGGGCACGCAATCAAGGTGGACCCTGAAGGTGCCGCGCAGGTCGTGCTGCTCGGTCCCCCGAACTGCGGCAAGTCGTCGCTGCTGGCCGCGCTCACCCACGCCGAGCCGCCGATCGCCGACTACCCGTTCACCACGACCCGCCCGCAGCCCGGGATGATGAGTTTTGAGGACGTGCAGATCCAGCTCGTGGACCTGCCGCCGGTGGCGGCTCAGCACATGGATACGTGGCTGCCGGGTCTGGTGCGGGGTGCCGACGCCGCGCTGCTGCTCGTGGACCCGACCTCCTCCGACCTGCCGGAGGATGTCGAGGTCGTGCGCGAACGGCTGGCCGGCGCGCGCGCCCCGCTGGTGGGGACGCTTCCGGAGGAGGCGGACCCCCGCGACAACCCGCTCCCGACGCTCATGGTCATCACCAAGGCCGACCGGGCCAGGGAGGAGGACCTCAAGGTCCTGGAGGAGCTGTACGGCTCCCAGTACCCGCTGCTGCGCATCAGCGTCGCGACCCACGCCGGGCTGGAGGCGCTCAAGGTGGCGGTGTGGCGCCTCCTCCAGATGGTGCGCGTCTACTCGAAGCCGCCCGGCAAGCCGGTGGACCGCAGCCAGCCGTTCGTGTTGCCCCAGGGGTATACCGTGGCCGACCTCGCGGAGCGCGTGCACCGTGAGATCGCGGAGAAGATGCAGTTCGCGCGCGTCTGGGGGGGCAAGCTCGAGGGCCAGAGGGTCGCCCGCGACTTCGAGCTCCGCGACCGCGACGTCGTGGAGCTGCACGTCTAGGGCCCGAGGCCTCAGGGCTGAGGATTGAGGGAATAGGGGAATACGAAGGCTCTTCTGCTGGCCTCGTTTCTTCTCAAGCCCCAAGCCGCAGGCCTCAAGCCTGACCAGTGCTAGGCTTGACCTCGAGGCCCGAGTGACCCGACAGCCTGTGCTCAGCGCGGTTCTTCGCGGCGTGGTGGCCGTGCTGGCTGCCGGGGTCGTTGTCATTGCGGTCCAGCGAGCCGCCACCCAGCGCGACCAGCACCGCGATGTCGTGAAGCTGCTCGCCGAGACCGGGCTGGCCGCGCGGCAGCCCGACGTCGCGAGAGCGGCGGCGACGGATCCCGACCCGGTGCGGGGCAGGCTCTCCGTTGCCAGGGCACTGCTTGCCGAGGCGTTCGACTACCGCTCCTTCGCCACGCTCCCACCACGTGAGGCGGCGGAGGCGGCAGCGCGCGTCAACGAGCGCCTCGAGCTTGCCCGCGAGGTTGCGGCAGGGGCTCTCGCGGTGCGCCCGAGCGCCTGGCAGGCGGCGATGATCCTGGGTGGCGCCACCTACCGCCTGTGGTCCTCGCGGGGCGACCCCCGGGTTTTCAGCCAGCGCAAAGTTTGGGAAGGGCCGCTGCTCACTGCCGCACGCCTCGCCCCAGGTGAGGACGAGCCTCTGCGCTTCCTGGCGGTGGCATGGCTCGAGGTCTGGCCGACGCTGACAGCGGCCGAGAGGGACGATGCCCGGATCAACCTGCGGCGCGCCTTTCAAGACCCCGAAACGTTCGCCCGCTGCGCGGAGCTGTGGCTGTCCGCGGCACCCGACCGCGCGGAGGCTTTCGCGCTGGTGCCTGACGACTCGCGGGCATGGTCGCTGCTCGAGAGCCTGTACGCCGGAAAGACGGAGTGGGATGGGTTCTGCGCGACCCGCCGGCGGCGAGACCAGGCGTTGGAGCGGGAGCTGCAGCGGCGCGTTGTCGAGGCCGGCGAGCACCTGCGGGGCGGAGACCCTTCGGGTGCGCGCTCGCTCGCCATGGGCGTGGTGGCCATGGCGCCGGTTGAGCTGCGCTTCCGGGACTCCGTTGAGGCGGCGCTCGCCCTCTGCCCGCCTGGACCCGTGAGCTCCAGGGAGCCCGTTCGCCGCTGGCTCACGTGGGTGGGCGAGGGGTTCGTGCGAGGGCAGACACGTCTCTCGCCCGGGGCTGTGGCCAG
>JALHTD010000144.1 GCA_022865555.1 Thermoanaerobaculaceae bacterium
AGGAGGGGAGCGTGGAAGGCGACGTCGTCCTGTCGGTCCGGGATGTGACGAAGACGTTCGGGCCGGTGCGGGCCGTGGACGAGCTCTCGTTCACGGTGCGACGCGGCACGATCACCGGGCTTCTCGGGCGCAACGGTGCGGGAAAGACCACCACGCTGCGGATGATCAACGGGATCTTCCTACCGGACTCCGGCACCATCGAGCTGTTCGGCACGGCTGACGCAGCGGCGGCCCGCGACCGGGTCGGGTACCTGCCCGAGGAGCGCGGGCTCTACCGCAAGATGCGGGTGCTCGAGCAGCTCCTCTTCCTCGCGGCGATCAAGGGCCGCCGTCCGGCGGACGCGCGCCCGAGCGCCGAGCGCTGGCTGCAGCGTTTCGATCTCTGGGACAAGCGCGCGGGAAAGCTCGAGGAGCTTTCCAAGGGCAACCAGCAGAAGGTGCAGCTCATCGGGGCGCTGCTGCACGACCCCGAGGTGGTGACCCTGGACGAACCGACGTCGGGACTCGACCCGGTCAACGTGGTGCTCGTGCGGAACATCCTGAAGGAGCTGAAGGCCCAGGGGAGGACGATTCTGCTCTCCACCCACATGATGGCCGAGGCCGAAAAGCTGGTGGACGAGATCGTGCTGATCCACCAGGGCAGGGCGGTGCTGACCGGGGAGCTGGACGACGTGCGCGCGTCGTTCGGCAAGAACTCCGTACACCTGACGTTCGAGGGTGACGGCGCCTTCCTGACGGGGCTGCCCGGCGTGGCCCAGGGGCGGGTCGAGACCAACGTGGCCGAGCTTCGCCTGGAAGCCGGGGCCGACCCGCAGGGTGTCCTGGCGGCGGCGGTGGCCCGGCTACGGGTCAGCCGCTTCGAGGTCGCGTCGCCCTCCCTTGAGGAAGTCTTCATCGACCGCGTCGGGGCGGGCGCGGAGAGCGGCGGCCTGGCGTCCGCGGGGGAGGCCGCGTCATGAGCAAGGCTTTCGCGGTCTTCAGGCGCGAGTACCTGGAGGTCGTCCGCAAGAAGTCGTTCATCATCATGACCCTGCTGTTCCCGTTCCTGATGGGCGGTGTGATGGTGATTCCGGCGATGCTGGCGATGCGCGGCATCGAGAGCAAGCGGGTCGTCATCGTGGATGGCACCGGCCGGCTGCGCCAGGCGTTTGCCGAGAAGCAGGGCGGACAACCCACTGACGAGTCTCCGATTCCGGACCTCGGTCAGAACAAGGCAAAGAAACAGCCGACGTCGCAGGTGGCCAACTCTCTCGAGATCAAGACCGAGTACGTGGCGGCGAGCGGGGACCCGAAGGCCGCCGCGCAGCCCTACCTTGACCGGCTCAAGGGCAACGGCACGAAGGGCGCGCAGCGCGTGGACGGGGTGCTGGTCATCCCCTCCGACGCCTTCGACAACTCCGACGCGAAGCTGGGCTACTACAGCCGGGCGGCCACGGACTTCATCACCCAGGAGAGGCTCGGCGGCATGGTCAACCACGCGGTCTCGCGCGGGCGTCTGGCGAGCCGTGGGATCGAGCCCGTCGAGGCGGACCGTCTGCTCAAGCGCCTGCGTGTCGAGGTGGTGAAGGTCTCCAAGACAGGCGAGGAGAAGAAGGGTGGCGAGCTGTCGTTCCTCGTGGGCTTTGTGTTCGCCGCGCTGCTGCTCGTCCCCAACCTGATCTATGGCCAGGAGGTGATGCGCGGGATCGTGCAGGAGAAGACCGAGCGCGTGGTGGAGATCCTGATCTCCTCGATGTCGTCGCTTCAGCTGCTCTCCGGCAAGGTGCTCGGCCTCGCGGCGGTGGGCCTCACCCAGGTCGCGGTCTGGATGACGATGGGCGGGCTGATGGCCGTCTACACCGGCAGCGCGGCGCTCATGGGGGGAATCAACCTCTTCCAGTACTTCGAGGTGCGGATAATCCCCTGGTTCTTCGTCTTCTACCTGCTGGGCTACCTGATCTACGTGTGCATCTACGCGATCGGAGGCGCGATCTCGAACTCGGAGAAAGAGGCGCAGCAGTTCCTCGGACCGCTGATGATGGTGGCGATGATCCCGTGGTTCCTGGCGATGCCGATCATCCAGAACCCGGACTCGACGCTGGCGGTGGTGCTCTCGCTCATCCCCGTGTTCACCCCCATCACCATGTTCATGCGAGTGATCGTGTCCGAGCCGCCGCTCTGGCAGCTCGGGCTCTCGATCGCGCTGGCCGTGGGCACGATCTACGTGTTCTTCTGGATGACCGCCAAGATCTTCCGGGTGGGGATCCTGTCGTACGGCAAGCGCCCCAGCCCGGTCGAGCTCTGGCGCTGGCTCAAGGTGGCGTAGCCGGGCTGAAAGCGTCTCCCTCTCCCGCTTGCGGGAGAGGGCAGGGGTGAGGGCCCGAGCGCGTCGTGATCGAGGTGGACGGGGGCCAGCATGCTGAAAGCGTCTCCCTCTCCCGCTTGCGGGAGAGGGCAGGGGTGAGGGCCCGAGTGGTGGCACAATCGTGTCGTGAGCGCTCACGACAGGACCGACCGAGCTCGCGCGCTGCGTCAAACCATGACTGACGCTGAGCGCCACCTATGGAGCGTGCTCCGGAACCGAGGCGTCGGGCCGAAGTTCCGGCGGCAAGTTCCAATTGGCCCGTTCATTGTTGACTTTGCGGCGATCGATGAGCGCGTCGTGATCGAGGTGGACGGGGGCCAGCATGCTGAAAGCGTGCGCGATCAGGGCCGCGACCGCTATCTCGAAGCCCAAGGTTTTCGCGTCTTGCGCTTCTGGAACACCGAGGTGCTGACCAACCTCGAGGGTGTCGTGACCGCGATCCGGAGAGCGGTGGACCCCTCACCCTGACCCTCTCCCCATGGGAGAGGGCACCGGGATGGCTGATCATGCGGGGCAGTGACGCCTAGCCCCTCTCCCGCTTGCGGGAGAGGGCAGGGGTGAGGGTGCCGAGGGTCGCCGTGGTCCGACCGCGTGTTCTGTGTGGCCTTCACGCCCCGCTCGGGCGTAATGGTGTCGGGCGGAAACATGGCCGGTGGCTCACGGCGGGAACGTGTACGCCAGATAGACCGTCATCGGCACCGGCACACCATTGCACGTGGCCGGCTGGTAGTGCCATTCCGTGATCGCCTCCTTGACCCCCTCGGTCAGAGTCCAGAAGCGGCCCTGGATGAAGGCGAGGTCGTGAACAAGGCCGTCGGTGCCGATCTCGGCGAGGCAGAAAACGGTCCCATATTGCCTGTTGGCCTTGCCGCGGGCGAGCTGCTCCACCTCGGCCTTCTTGATCAGCTTCGGCGGCTCCGGCGTGTCGCAGTACGGCCACTTGTCCGCGCCCGCCGGGGGTGCAAAGCCGGCCGGATCCTGGCCCTCCTCTTTGGCCAGCTCGAGGACGGTCGCCTCGACCGCCAGGTCTTTTCCGTCGTAGCAGCGCAGCACCTTTGGGAAGACCTTGTTGCCCAGCGTAACCTGCCCCTCGTACTCGAAGCGCGGCAGCGCGTTCGAGTAGGCCGCGCTGAGGAGCGCGCCGCTGGCGGGGTCGAAGCACAGCGTGACCTGGGTGTCCTTGTTGATCCCAACCTCGCTGATCGCCTTCCTTCCCGCTGTGTCTTTCTGCCAGAGGTCACCGGTGGGGGAGACCTCGATGCAGAAAGCCTTGACGCCGCCAACGTCTTTCTGCCAGAGCTTCTTGACCTCCGCGTTGGCCGACAGCCTCAGGTGACGCGCCGGGCTGAGCATTTGCGCGACCTCGTGAAAACGGAACGGCTTGTCGACCACGTTGCGCTTGCGCCAGGCCTGCCCGTCGTACACGCCGGTAAGCTCGCTGTACCCCGGGAAGCGCACCTGCTCGAACCACTGCGCCTGAGAGGCGGCCATCAGGACGTATTCACCCTCGCGCGTCCCCTCGACGAGCCCCAACATCTTGACGTGGACGCGCAGTCGAAACGGCCCTGTGTCCGGCGCGAGGAGTTTCTGCAGCTGTGTCGCGCGGGTGATCAGCGCCACCCCCTTCTGCTGCTGGTCCTCGGCCGCGGCCGCCTGAGGCGCCGTGAGCGTCGTGGCCGCGAGAGCCAGCACGATCCCCAGGCAAGCAAGAGCCGAGAGAGAGCGACGCACAGATCCGCGCACGTTACGATTCATGGCTGACCTCCTCGAGGCTGCTGTAGCAAAAAGGATATTCGAGGTGCTGGCAAAATACAAAGTGCGACGCCATCTCAGTAACCTCGCCGGGTGTGTCAGGCCGATCCCAGAGGGAGAACGGTGCGGAGATGCGCCCGCGGGCTACCGGGCCGCTGCGGCCAGCTCCCCGATCGGGCGCACCGCACCTCCCCGCACGACGTAGCGCACCTTCCGGAAGTTGGCCACGTCCGTGGTGGGGTCCGCTCCCACAACCAGGAGGTCGGCGACCTTGCCCGGCTCCACCGTGCCGAGGTCCTTGCCGAGCACACCCAGGGTGAGCCTGTGGCTGTCTTCCGGCGATCGACAAGGTAATCGTTGTACGTTATAATGATCGATGGAGGCGGCAATGGCGACGGTCAAAGTCTCGCCGAAGTACCAGGTGGTGATCCCGCGCGAGGTGCGGGAGGAATTGGGAATCAGGGCGGGGGAGAAGGTGCAGATCTTCCTCTACGACGGGCGGATCGAGTTCGTCCCGGTGAAGAGCGTGCGGAAGATGCGGGGGATGCTCAAGGGGATGGACACCGCCGTGGAGCGCGAGCAGGACCGGCTGTGATCCTTGTGGATTCCTGCGGCTGGCTGGAGTACCTGGCGGACGGCGCAAACGGTGGCGCCTACGCGAAGGCGCTTGAGAAGCTGAACGAGGTGCTCGTTCCGACGATCTGCATCCTCGAGGTGTTCAAGAAGGTGCTGCAGGAACGAGGCGAGGGCCCTGCGCTCGAGGTGGCGGCGCTGATGCAGCGGGGGAGCGTCGTCGAGCTCAACGCCACGATCGCGATGAACGCGGCCAAGCTCGGTTCCGAGCTCGGCCTGCCGCTCGCCGACAGCGTGATCCTCGCGACTGCGCGTGCCCACCGCGTTCCGGTCTGGACGCAGGACGCTCACTTCAAAGGCCTGCCCGGCGTGCGCTTCATCTCCGCCTGACGCTTGTTGCGCGCGGATGACGGCGCGCCCGGCGGTCGCGCCCCACATCTACGCCATGGCTTCCGGAGGCCCGGTCCCCTGACCCCTGTCTTCTCAGTCCACCGTGAGCGTCTTGGAGAGGTTGCGCGGGTAATCCGGATCCATCCCCTAGGCCACCGCGAGGTGGTAGCCGAGGAGCTGGAACGGGACCGCACCCACGATTGCGTACTCGAGGTCCGAGCCGACCGGGAGCGGGATGAAACGCGAGGCCTCGGCGCGCAGCCCCTTGTGCTCGGCGGCCAGCACGGTTGCGTGGCCGGCGCGGGCCGTCACCTCCGTGACGTGGTTGGTGAGCATCTCCGCCCCGGAGGGCGGCGCGGTGAAGAACACCGGCGTGTCCTCCTCGACCATGGCGAGCGGCCCGTGTTTGAACTCGGAGGAGAACATCCCCTCGCACGGCAGACCGGTCACCTCTTTGCACTTGAGCGCACCCTCCCGCGCCACGCCGTGGCCGAGGCCGTAGCCCAGGATGAAGAGACGATCGCAGCCCACGAACTGCTGCGCGAGCGCTGTCATCGGGCCGTCGGTCTTGGCGATGGCGCGCTCGATCCAGGCGGGTGCGGCGTCCAGCTCCTCGACCGGCTGCCCGCCCACGGCCGCCGCCAGCGCGATGAGGGCAATAACCTGGTTCGTGTATGTCTTGGTGGCGGGGACCGAGATCTCCCAGCCGCACGCCAGCGGCAGATACACCTGGACCTTTCGGGTCATCGTGGACCCCAGGACGTTGACGAGGCCCAGCGGAAGAACGCCCTTCGGCGTCGCGAAGCCGATGGCGTTGAGCACGTCCTTGGTCTCGCCGCTCTGGGAGACGTAGAGCGCGACGTCGCCGGGCCGCAGCGCCTGGCCGTACTGCTCGATGAGCTGGTGCGGCAGCGCCGGGACCGCCAGCTTGCCGGCCAGGCGAGCCCAGAAAGTCGAGCCGATCAGGCAGGCGTGGTACGAGGAGCCGGAGCCCACCAGGAAGAGCCGCTCCGCTCCACGCAGCTTCTCGACCATGCCTGGGAGGTACTCCGACGCTTCCAGGAGGTGCAGCAGCGCGCGGGCGGTGGCCGGCTGCTCGTGGATCTCCTTGAGCATGAAGTGGTCGTAGCCGCCCTTCTCGGCCGCGCCCATCTTGTCGGAAACCTCCTTGGCGGGCCGGATCACCTTGCTGCCGTCCGCGACGTGGAACAGCCGCACGCGGCCGGGCTCGAGCACCACCATCTCCCCGTCCTCGACCGGGATGACCTTGCGGGTGAGCGGCAGGATGGACGGGAGGTCCGAGGAGCAGCAGGTGAAGTCCGGGCCGATGCCCACCACGAGCCCCGAGCCCTTCTTCACCGCCACCAGGCGATTGTGCTCGCGGTCGGAGATCACGAAGGCGAAGTCGCCTTCGAGGTCGTTGTACGCGGCGCGCACTGCCTCCGGCAGGCCCAGACCCCGCTTTACGTGGCGCTCCACCGCATGCACGCACGACTCACCGTCGTTGGTCCCGCGCACCTTCATTCCCTCGGCGATGAACTGCCTGCGCAGCTCCGCGTTGTTGACCACGTTGCCGTTGTGCGCGCCGACAAGTGTGCCGTCGGAGTCGAGATGCGGCTGGGCGTTGGGGACGGACGGCGCACCGAACGTCGCCCAGCGCAGCTGCACGATGCCGCGCAACCCGAAAAGCTCGTCGAAGCGCAGCTCCTCGGCCACCTCCCGGACCTTGCCGACCTCCTTGCGCAGGTCGATCGCCCCGTCGGCGGGGATCGCCGCCGCGCCGACCGAATCGTAGCCGCGATAGGCGAGTCTGTTCGCGGCCCCGGTCAGGACCTCGCCCAGGGTGCGCTCGCTTGCATAGACGATGCCGAAGATGCCGCACATGACGACCTCCACACCCGGAGCACGAAGACAGACCGCGCGGGGCGAAACGCCACCGGGCGCCCACCTCGCGCGCGACACATTGTAGTACCAGCAGCTTGTGGGAACTGGGCGGGCGGGGGCGCCCGCGCTACGTTCTTGTTTCTTGTGGCGCGGCTGCCCTCAGCCGCGCATCCTTGCGGGCCTGCCTCTGTAAACCCCGGTAGAATCCGCGCG
>JALHTD010000145.1 GCA_022865555.1 Thermoanaerobaculaceae bacterium
CCGCGAGTGGGGCGTCGAGGACGGCGCCCGGGTGGCACTGGCCACCATCGGGCGCGGGCCGCGGTCTCTCTCGGATGTGAACGCCGCCTTTTCCGGGGACACGGCAACCGCATCGCGTGGCTACGCGGTGTCGGCCGCCCTCGTGCGCTACCTGCTGCGCCGTTACGGTGACGAGACCGCCGGCCGCATCCTCGGTAGGGTCTCCCGGGACGCAGACTTCGGTGAGGCGTTCGAGGCCGCCACCGGGGAGACGCTTTCCGAGTTCGCGCGCGGCTACTTCCGGCGCGAGATGCTTTGGACCACCTGGGTGCCGTTCGTGACGAGCTCGACGGTCCTGTGGATGGTTATCACGCTGCTGGCGCTGCTGGCGATCAAGCGGCGGCGTGAACGCGACGAGGCGCTACGGGAGGCGTGGGCCGAGGAGGAGCGCCTGTCTGCGTCCGGCGAGCCGTCGCGCCCGGAGGACGACCCTCAACGCTGGAACTGAGCGCGGCTGTAGTGCCGGCCGAGACGGTGGTCCTCGGCCTGCGCCGGTTGGGCAAGGTCCTGAGTCCGGAGCCCACGGTGGATCCTGTGGGGCCCACGTTGCGGCTTGACGGCCGTGAGGGAGGCAAGGCACCCTTGTCCGGCACATGGCCGACGAAAGCGGTGTCCCCAGGCTCCTGCACATCAGCGACACCCACCTGTGGCCGGAGGACGAACCCCTCCCGCTGGTGATCGTCGTCCCGCTCACGGGCCACGACCCGGGACCGTGGGCGGCGATCTGGGCGCTCGTCGAGCGCGAGAAGCCGGACGCGATCCTGTGGACCGGGGACGTAGCCACGGCGCAGGAGGCCGGGGCGTACGCGATCGCAAACGCGCAGCTCGCTCCTGTGAAGGGAGCGCCGGGAAGCGTCCGGGCTCACACCACCGGGATACCGGTGTTCTGCGTCCCCGGGAACCACGACCACTACTCGGTCGTTGGCCGGGCTGCGGTGTACATGAGGGACGGCTCGACGTACAGACGCTCCCTCAACGACGCAGCCCCGAGCGTGCACCATCTGAGCATCAAGGGGAAGGATTTCTTCTTGTTCCGCCTCGACTCGTCGAGCGGCATCAACGTGGGCGATTCCCTCCAGCTCGCGACCGGCAGAATTCATCGCAAGGATCTCGCGGTCATCGACATGTGGAGGGCGGTGGCCCGAAGCGGCGGCGAGCTGGCGGGCGAGAGGGTGACCCCCGAAAGCCTGCAGCGTTCGTGCAACGTCCTCCTCATGCACCATGACCTCGGCTCGAAGGAGGCGTTCCACCAGATGGACTCCGAGAGCGCCACGCGGCTGCTCAAGCTCATGGCCGCGACCCCGATCCACCTTCTCGCGTGCGGTCACATTCATGTTCCCGACGAACGGGTCTACGAGCTCTTCGGGCCCGGGCGGCTCGGCAAGCGGCAGCGAGGGGCGCTCGCCAAGGCCGGCTTGCTGCGCGCCGAGTCGGTGCGGATATCGCGCGCCGGGACCTCATCGCAGGCCGGGGCGGCCAGCCACACCGTTCACATCGTCGAGGTCGGCGCGGACCTTCGCATCCGGCGCTTGCGCTACGACGGGGAGAAGTTCGCGTAGCGCTCTGCGGGGTCCCTGACTCGCTGTGTCGGCTGCCGTTGTCTTCGGCTTACCCGCCACCGGCGAGGCTCACTCGCGCTTGAGCACGTAGCGGAGCTTCAGCTCCGGGCTGACCGCGAGATCGGCCGGCGACGTGTACGCCGCGCTGACGGGTGCAAGCGCCAGTCCCTGGGCTCGGTAGGCTGCGGCCACCAGCTCCGAGCAGAACCACGCCTGGTCCGCGCGCACCGCGGGCTTTCGGTTCAGGAGGATGGCGAGGAGGAACCGCACGATCCCCGGCCGGTCGTAGAGCTTGCCCAGCTGCTGAAAGCAGAAGGCGAGGGCACCGTCGCGCTGCTCGGGCGCGGCGCGGACGACCTCGTAGTAGTCGATGCCGCCGTGGTAGCGCCGCATCACCTCCGACATCAGGATGAGGCGCACGCCGACGCCTACCGCCTCGAAGCAATAAACACGTCGCTGATACAAGAAAACGAGGCCGACGTGGGAGTACGGGCTGCGCGTCAGGAGCCGGATCGCCTGGCTCGCCAGTCCGCGGCCGCGAAAGAGAAGCACGTCGCCGAGGTGGAAATCGCCCCGCGCGTTCCCGTAGCCGATGCGTTCCGCACCTGCGCGCCTGGCGCGCACCTCGCGCCCCACGACGCTCCGCCTGCCTGCCGGCCCGCGTGCTGCTCCGATCATCGGTGCACAAGCCTAGCACGGGGCCGAGCACCGGCTCCCAGGAGGCGCTCGCGCACACCGGGATCCGCCCCGGGTAGAATCTACGGATGGATTACGGAACCGAGATCGCGGCCCGCCGCTGGCTGGTGCTTGCGAGCGCGATGGTCAGCTTCTTCGCGGTTGGGATGACGTTTTTCGCCGTCCCGCCGCTGATCCCCACGCTGCGTGCCGCCTTCGGCCTGTCCAACCTCTCGATCGGGCTCCTGATGGGGGCCATCGCCATGCCCGCCATCGCCCTGTCACTCCCCCTCGGCGCCGCTCTGGACCGGTGGCCGCCCCGCGCCGCCGGCCTTGCGGGGCTCGCGGCGATGCTGGCGGGAGCCGTGATGTTCGCCGCGGCGCCGGGCTACGGCTGGCTGCTGGCGGGCCGGCTGCTGTTCGGAGTGGGTGGCCTGGTGATGAACCTGCTGCTCGCACGGCTCATCTCCGTGGCTTTTGCCGGGCGCGAGCTGGCCCTCGCCATGGGGCTGTTCACCGCGACGTACCCGGCCGGCATGATCGTGCTGTTCACCTTTCACCCGTGGTTCGAGGGAAACCTGGGGTGGCGCGGGGAGCTGGGCCTGCTGGCCGTGCTGGTTCTGGCGGCGATCCCGCTCCACGCCCTCGCGGTGCCGCAGCGCCTGCGGGCCGAGCGGGAAGCGCCGGGTGCGGGTCGTGGTGGCGCCCTTCCCGCCTCGCTCGTGGCCCTCGGGGTGGCGTGGATGCTCTACTGGGTCGCCTTCGCCGCGGTCCCGACCTTCGGACCGGAGTGGGCCGGCGCCGGCGCCTCCGGACTGCTGGTCACCAGCCTGATCACATGGATCGCGATGCTGGGTGCGCCCATTGCCGGCGCCGTCATCGACCGCGCGGGCCGCCCGCAGACGTGGTGTGCGGTGAGTGTCGGTCTGATGGCAGTCACGCTGGCCCTGATGGCAGCGGGGAGACTACCTGCGGTTGCCGCGATGGTGATCCTCGGCCTCGTGGCGGCGGTCGTGCCGCCGGCCCTGTACTCGCTCCCGGCGCGGCTGGTGGCTGCCGAGAGGGTCGGGTTCGCCTTCGGTTTCATCACCGCGCTGTCGAACCTCGGTGCGGTGATCGGGCCGACGCTTGCCGGTGCGGTGCGCGACGCAACCCCGGAGTGGGCCGCGGTGTGGGGAACCCTCGCCGCCGTGGCTCTGGCGAGCGCCGTCTTCGCCTCGCGCGCGCGACCGGCCCCACGCTCCCAGCTCGGACAGACCCGAGCGGACTGAAACCAATTCACCGTTCGTCGTAGAGGAATGGCTGTCACTTCGAGGCCCCGAAGGGGCCGAAGCAGTCCCGTTCCCACTGTCGTCATTGCGAGGAGCGAAGAGACGAAGCAATCCCGTCGACATCGATGAGATCCCGCCACGCAGCTTTGCCAGGCTGCTCGCGGCTTCGGCGCCCTCGCTGCGCTCGGGGGCCTCGCGATGACAACGAAAACGCTACGTTTGAACGAAAAGCGGACTGACCTCCGGAGCAAGGGGGTCCAGGTGTGGTCGCCGTGCTCGGGCGTGGAGAGCGCGGCCGGCCCCGGCGGACACCGGTACGAGATCGCGGGCTACTTCTTCTCGGGCGGGAATTGCTCGAGCAGCCTCTGGAGCCCCTCGACGATCCTCTTCTCGGTCACGCTCGGGTCGTCCAGGGACGCCCGTCCCTCCGCCAGGCCACGCCACACGAGGTGGCCCGTGGCTGCGTCTTTGAAGCTGATGGTGAACTGGGCTGCCTGCGAAGTGTGTCCGCCTGATGAGATGTTGGCCCCCACGGTCGGACCCCAGGTGGACCAGGCGACCATCCCTGCCGGGACCGAGTCTCCCTTGATCTCGGGGTCGAGGAAGGGGGTCAGCCCGATCACCAGGTCGGGCTTCGCGGGGTCGAACCGAAACCCTTTCGGGCTCAGGATGTCGTTGATGGTCCTTTCGGCGAGCTTCTGACGGGCCGTGTCGTCGAGCTGACGGGTCGGGTTGAAACCGAACGTGCGGTACTTGGAGAAGTCCACCCCGCTGTCGAAGGTGGCGCTGACCTTCATGCTCGAAGCGCATGCGAGGGCCATCCATGAGAAAGCGGCCAGAGCAGCGGCGAATCGTATGCGTGTTGCCATTCGTGTCCCCCTTGAGCCGGGCGCTGGTCCTTCGGTCCCGTTCGCGGAGCATCGTAGCAGGATTGGCGGGACCGGGCACGCGTGTCGGGCGTACCCGGCTTTCCCGCCGACGCCGTTCCGCGGAGGGCGGGGAAGTCGGTCGAGCAGCGCAGCGTGACGGCTGGTCCTGGCGGCGCAGTCCGACGGTCGTCAGCCCCCGGGCGACGGCGAGCACCCCGAACCCGAACATCCCGGGCGGGCTATTCACTGATTCCGCAGCCGACTTCCCGTCGATGCGAATCCGTGATAGATCAGGAACACCGCGCCGGCAGCGCAGGACGGCGCACAGGGTCGTCGGGAGGCTCCAGTGTTCATGACGATGCTCGTCACAGCCGGAACGCTGCTGCAGGCGTACGTGTTCTGGCGCGCCGCGTCGGTCCCGGCGATCAGAGGACGCGTCCCCCGACCCGTGCTGGTCGGCCTCGGCGTGGCGCTCTGGGCGAGCCTCTTCCTGTCGTTCTACCTCGGGCACGACGGCGCGGGCGCGCTGGCCCGGCTGCTGGAGTTTTTCGGCATGACGTGGCTGGCGATGCTGTTCCTCGCCTTCGTGGCCCTGATCGTGACGGACCTCCTCACGGGGTTCGGTGTTCTCCTGCCGCGGCTGGCACCCCGCCTAAGGGGCTGGGCCTTGCTCGCGGCCGGCATGCTTTCGGTGATCGCCCTCGTACAGGGAATGCGCCCGCCGGTGGTGCGCGACTACGAGGTCCGCCTCGCCGGCCTGCCGCCGGGGATGGACGGAACCGTGCTGGTCGCGGTGTCCGACCTTCACCTCGGCAGCCTGCTCGGCGAGCGCTGGCTCTCGGCGCGGGTCGCGCAGGTCCAGGCGCTGCGGCCCGACCTCGTGATCCTGCTTGGCGACCTCCTCGAAGGCCACGGCCAGGCCGAGGGTGACCTGCTCGGGGACCTTCGGCGCCTCTGGGCCCCGCTCGGCGTGTGGGCCGTGACCGGCAACCACGAGTCGCACGGTGGCCGTGGGGCGAGCGCGCGCCTGCTCGAGGAGACGGGCTTCCAGGTGCTGCACGACCGTTGGGCCGAGGTCCGGCCAGGCCTCGTCCTCGCGGGCGTGGACGACCTCACCTCACGCCGCCGCTCCGGCCAGGGCGGCGACCCAGTCGGTCGGGCGCTCGCCGGCCGTCCTGCGGGCGCGACCATCCTGCTCTCGCACACGCCCTGGGAGGCGGAGAAGGCGGCCGCCGCCGGCGTGGGCCTGATGCTCAGCGGGCACACCCACGGCGGGCAGATCTGGCCGTTCGACTACCTGACGCAGACCGTCTACCCGCTGCTGGGCGGGAGGTACGAGGTGGACGGCATGCCCGTCATCGTGTGCCGGGGCACCGGTACGTGGGGGCCGCGCATGCGCCTCTGGCGCCCCAGCGAGATCCTCCGCGTAAGGCTACAGGCAGCCGCGCCCACGAAGGGCCCCGACTAGGTCGCCGCCATCAGCCTCGCTTCTGATACCAATTCACCGTCCGCCGTAGAGGAATCGCTGTCACTGCGAGGCCCCGAAGGGGCCGAAGCAGTCCCGTTCCCACTGCCGTCTTTGCGAGGAGCGAAGAGACGAAGCAATCCCGTCGACATCGATGAGATCCCGCCACGCAGCCTTGCCAGGCTGCTCGCGGCTTCGGCGTCGGCGCCGGGGGCGCTACCTGGGTGTCCCGCTCGAGCCGCCCACGGCGCGCAGGATTGCCGGAAACACGTCGGTGTTGTCGCGCGCTCCCGCGAGCGCCGCGGCACCGGGGCCATATGCGGCGACCGGGACATCCACCGCGGTGTGCGCGTACTGGGCCGGGGAGTAGACGCTCCCGGCGGGCACCGAGTTTTCGATTACCCCGGTGAGCAGCACGCCGGTCCCGCCGTCGCGGTCGCCGTTCGGGTAGACGACACGGTTATTTCCGGCCACGGCGACGGCCGCCGGGATCGGACGTGGCTGCGGCTGCCAGTCCTCGTACCGGTCGGGCCCGGCCGCGAAGTGGATGATCGGCTTGCGGGCCGGGTTCGGGTCGTCGGGGAAGCCGTCGCGGTTGGCATCGGCGGCATCGGGAAGGCCGCCCGTATCGAATGTGCGCACGTAG
>JALHTD010000146.1 GCA_022865555.1 Thermoanaerobaculaceae bacterium
CCAGCATCGAGCACGTGGGGCTTCCGCTGCGAAACGAGTTCGACGTGGTCTCGGCGCGCCGGTTCGCGCGCCTGGCGCGCGGCCGCAAGGTCGATGTCGTCCACGTACACAAGGGGATCGCCCACGCGGTCGCATGGGGAGCGACGTTCGTGGGCGCTCACTACGGGCTCGTCGTCAACCGCGGGGTGTCGTTCCCCATCGACTTCGTCTCCGGCTTCAAGTACCGCTCGCGGAGGGTCAACCGCATCGTCTGTGTGGCCGAGAGCATCCGCCGGGTGGTCATCGCCACCGGCCGCGTCCCCGCCCACAAGGTCGGTGTCATCTACGCGGGGGTCGATCTGGAGCGCTTCGATCCCACCAAGGCGCACCCCGACGCGGTGCGGGAGGAGTTCGGCATCCCGGCCGAGGCGCGGGTGGTCGGGCACGTCGGGATGCGCGATTGGAAGGGGTGGAAGGAACTCATGAAGGCCTTTCCCGCGGTGCGTGCCGACCACCCCCAGGCACACCTGCTCCTGGTGGCGTGCAGGACCGACGCGCAGCGCGAGGGGGTGCTAGAGCTTGCCAGGGAGATGGGGCTCGCAGGGGCGGTGACCGCGACGATGGAGCGCTCCGACATGCCTGACGTCCTGGCCGCATGCGAAGTGGTGGTGGACCCTTCGTGGGCGGGAACCGGGATCACCGGCACGATTCGCGAGGCCATGGCGCTCGGAAAACCGGTGGTGGCGACGGCGGTCGCCGGCAACCCGGAACTGGTCGAGGACGGGGTCTCCGGGATCCTGGTGCTCCCGCGCGACGTGCCGATGCTCACGGCGGCGGTCTCGCGCCTCCTGCGCGACTCAGAGTTGGCAGCCCGACTCGCCGCCGCCGGCCAGGAGCGCGTGCGGCAGAACTTCTCGACCGAGCCGCGCATCGCCCGCCTGGAGGCCCTGTACCTGCGGGTCGCCCACGAGATGCGGCAGCCCCAGCCTCGTCAGCACTGGTGAGGCCGGGGCCCGGGCTCGCGTTGCGGGGGGTCCCGCGCCGCTCCCGCCACCCAACCGGCGCTCTTGACCCCCCGAGCCCCCACGCGAGCGGGGAGTGAATCCCCGTGCGCTCAACTTCCCCTCTCACGACCGCAGGCAGGTGACCCAGATCTCGCGTCGCCTGGGGCCGTCGAGCTCCAGGAGGTAGACGGCCTGCCAGCGCCCGAGCGCCAGCTCACCGGCGTTGATCGGGACCGTCACGGAGTGCCCCACCAGCGTGCTGAGGAAGTGCGCGTCCGAGTTCCCCTCGCTGTGACGCCAGCTCACCGCGGGAAGGATGGCGGCGAGGGCGTTCAGGATGTGCTCCCCCACCGAGGGGTCGGCGTTCTCGTTGAGGAGCACCGCAGCCGTCGTGTGGGGTACCGCCACGTGGCAGATACCCTCCGCCATGCCCGAGGCTGCAACGGCCTCCTGGACGAACGTCGTCACGTCCACCAGTTGACGCCGCCGCTGCGAGGAAACCTCGATCACGTCCATGGGTATGCCCTCCCCTCCGGCCAGTACAGGATCCGGTAGCCCTCCGCCAGAAGCACCACCCGGTGCACGTAGTCCCAGGTCTCGGGGATCTCCAGGGACTCCACGAACTCGGGGCCGTCGCGCCTGCCGCTGGCCTCCCAGACCTCCCGCACCCGCTTCTCACCCGCGTTGTAGCTCGCCAGCGCAACGGTCCAGGAGCCACCGGAGGTGCGGCGCCCCCTGGCGAGGAGCGCCGCCCCCAGCGTGAGGTTGCGGGCCGGCTCGAAGATGTCGCCGGCACGCGCGAGCCCCGGCAGCTCCCGTGCCACCTCGGCGGCCGAGTCCGGGAGCACCTGGGCGAGGCCGAGCGCCCCGGCGGCCGAGCGAGCGCGTGGGTTCCAGGCCGACTCCTGGCGCACCAAGCCCGCCAGCACCCAGGGCGGCACCCCGCTCCGCCGTGCCGCCGCTTCGAGCTCGGGCCGCCACGGCAGGGGCAGGTAGCGTTCCAGGAGCTGGCGCGGGAGCCCCTGCCAGGGGCCGGAGAGCAGCTTCGGCTCCCCTCGCACCAGCAGGGACACCGCCTCGAGGGGCGGCATCTCCGCGAGAGCCAGCAGGCCCAGCCATCCGGGACCGTTGCCACCCGTCGCCTCCAGCTCCCAGCGCCAGGCAAAGACCGCGTCGGCGACACGTCCGGCAGTCAGAAGGTCCGAGGCCCAGGCGGGCGGCGGGGGGCTCGCCGACGCCCGAGCGGAAGGCACGATCGCGACACCCCGCGCACCGAGGTCCCCGGTCGCCCACTGCGCGGGGAGGTCCGGAAAGCCACCCCCGGCCAACACCGTGAGGGCGGAGCGGTCGCCGCGGCGCGCCAGAACCCGGGCCCGCCAGTACTCCGCCAGGCGCCGTCCCCGCGTCGTCCTCGCCAGGTCGGTGGGCAGACCCGCTCCTACCTTCTGACGAGCCTGCAGCATCACCAGCCGCCGGACCACCCACTCCCACCGTGGCTGCGCCTGCGCGAGGGGCGTGTCGAGGTGAGGCAGGGCTTCGGCGAACCGGCCCAGCTCGACCAGCGCCTCGCCCACCAGGAGCTCACCCCGCCCCGCGGAGGTAGTGTTGGCCGTTGAGAGCTGGAGCCCCCGCTGTGCCGCCCGCAACATCTCGCCGAAGTTGCGCTGCCGCTGGCCGGTGGGGCTGCCCCACGCCAGCTGGCGGTAGGCCTCCGCCCGCTCCAGCCAGCACTCGGCACAGCGCTCGCCGCCCCGCGCCGCCCAGGCCAGGGCCACGCTGGGGCGGTGCAGTCGCAGCGCCGCACGCGCTGCAGTCACGGACCCGCCGCTGCCCGCGCGCGCCGCGCCCCGCAGCGCGGCCTGAGGCTCCCCGGCGTCCAGCAAGGCCTGCGCGTGGCTGGTCCACTCGGCGACTGAGAACGTCGCTGCCACCCGGTCGAGGCTCCGCCCTGGAAACGTCGCCTCGAAAAGCTGGGGGAACCCGACGGCAAGGCTGCGCTCGGCGGCGAGCCCCGCGGCGCCGCCGGCGAGCGCGGTCACGGCCAACGCGCGGCCCAGTTCATCCCCGCGCAACCCTCCGAGTTCGGGAAGCAAAACGGCGCCGGCCGTCGGCTCGCCTCGAGACGCGAGCACCTCGGCCCCCTGCAGCCGCAGCCGGAGGCGGTCGTCGGAAGAGAGCCACGGTGCGGCCACCGCGGCCCGCCACGGGCCGACCGGGGACCGCGACCCCTCGAGCGCCTCCTCGAGCCTGTGCGCCGCAAGGCGCGCCAGCCCCCCCTGGGGCCGGGCCACGTTGAAGCCGGCCAGGGCACCCACAGGAGATCGCGCGTCGCACGCGTACAGCCCCCACAGCACCGCGGCTCGCGCTCGCTCGGACTCCCGCCCTTCGACCGCGACGCGCATGAACGCCTTGGCACGGGTGGCGGAATCACCCTTGACGAGGAACGCCCGGGCGAGCGTGAGAACAGGGGCCGCCCGACAGGAAAGAAGGACTGGCAGGAAGAGGGAGATCGCCGCCCGCAGCCAGGGTCGCTTACATGCCGAGGGCGTCCGCCTCTCCATCTGCAAGGATGCGCACCAACTCGTCGTGGAAGTAGTTGCTGCTGCCCCGAACATCCGCGGAAACGCGCTGCTCGTACATCTCGCGCGAGCGGTCGATGTCGTCCTGGAGGCGCTGGTAGATGTCGCGCGAGATCTTGCCAGCCTGCACCGCCTGCTCGTTGTACAGCCTGATCTCCGAGACCAGCAGACGCGCGAAGCGCCGCGCCTCCTCGCGCTTGCGCTCCTCTTCCGCCGGGCGACCCGGAGGAGCCGGCAGGGGGGGTGCAACCACTGGCGGCGGTGGGGCCGCCACAGGTGGCGGTGGGACAGCCGCCGCTGGCGGCGCCGGGGGCACCTTGGGCGCAACCGGAACCTTGAGATGGACGGTGGCCGAGGCGTCGGCCACCGGCGGGGTGACCTCGGGTGGAACCGGGCGCACCATCGCCGGCGTCGGTGCGCCTTCCTCGAGTTCGAAGAGGTCTGCCGTGGGCACCCTCCCCGGCGGCGGCGGGACCACCGCCTTGCCCGTCATGTCCTCGGGGTCCAGCAGCGCGGCCGTCGGAACCACCGTGCGCCCGGTGAGCGTCTCGAGCATGAGTCCCACCGTGTAGGTGAGCTGCTGCACGATCGCGGTGTTCAGGCCCGGCTCGCCCTCAAGTGCCAGCAGTATCCCGACCACCTTGCCTCGCAGCGACATCGGCACCAGTAGGAGCCGGCCACTTGGTCTATCGAACCAGCGGGAGAGCATGTCCTCATCGGCGAGGTCCACGAGGGCCGGCACGCCCTCCGCCGCGCGACGGAGCCCGGGGGAGTTTGGCAGCGCCCCGTGCCAGGTCTTCACCGGATTTCCGCCCGCGAAACCCTCCCCGGCCCAACCCTGGACCGCGTTGGCGTCGCGAAGCACGACGATCGCCCGGGGCCCGCACCAGGCGCCGATCAGCCGCAGCAACTCCTGGAGCACCTCGGACTGAGCGCGCCCGGCGTCGAGGCGGCGCATTACATCCAGGCCCACACCGGCGGGTGCCGGTGGCTTCGCCAGATCCTGCAGGGGCTCCGCGAGCGCCGCGATGGGGAACAGCGTCTCCAGATCGGGGGGGATCAGGGCGCCCAGCTCTCCGGCGGCCCGGGACGAGAACTCGCGGAGCTGACCCGACAGCGCCTCCAGCTTCGCGCGGATCCGCGCTGCGGCGTTCTCCCGCATCTGCTCCAGTTCGGCGAGGATCGCTTCGTGCTTCTCCATGGCGCCTCCCTGCTGCCCGATCAAGCAATCATTATCGGCGTGGCGCGCAAAGCGTGTCAAGGAAATGGCCGTGTTGCCTGCGCGTGCCGCCTTTGCTAGCTTTGCCGGCCGGGGGGACCATGGGACCGGTCACGCACCGCCTGGCGGTCGCCGCACTGCTGGTTCTCGCCTTCGGGTGCGGCGGGCAGTCACCGGGCACGGCCCGGCAGGCTCAGCCGAGCGCCGAGTTTGCCAAGGTCAAGACGGCTCGCGCCGAGCTCGCCGCCGCACGCGAAGTGCTGGAACGCGCCCAGGCCGAGGCACGAGCCGGCGGTGTGGATTCCGAGGCGGTCTGGCAAGCCCGCTCTGGGTTCGATTCAGCCTACGCGAGGTACCAGAAGACACTGGCGGCTTTCCTCGCCGTGGCGCTGAACGAGAGACCCGCGAACCCCGAGACGCGCGAAGCGCTGGGTCTGTACGCCGACGCCGCAGTCGCAAACGCCCGGATCTTCCTCGACCGCGCCGCAGACGGACGCCGCGCGCTCGAGG
>JALHTD010000147.1 GCA_022865555.1 Thermoanaerobaculaceae bacterium
CACGAGCTCGCGATGCAGGCCGCCCGCGACGGCACCGTGCTCGGCGACTTCAACGACGCGACGTTCGCGCTCCGCGGCAAGACCTGGCGGTTCTTCCGGCGCGGCGAGAAGTTCATGGTCCTGGCCGAGGGCCCGGACGATGCGCTGCACGAGTACGAGGTCGCCTACGCCTTCGGCATCGATCCCCTGCAGCAGTACCTGATCGCTTTCCCCGGCGGCCGGCTGCAGTGCCTCTCGGTGGCGTGGGACACTCGCGCCAGGCGCTGGTTCTTCCTCTACCCGGGGAAGGACATCCCGCCGACCGACTGGCTGCACTGGACCCGGCAGGCGCAGAACTGGAACACGATGTGCTCGGACTGCCACTCGACCGCTGTCCGCAAGCGCTACGACGTGCCCACCGACACCTTCCACACGACGTGGTCGGAGATCATGGTCGGCTGCGAGGCCTGTCACGGGCCGGGCTCCCGCCACGCCGCCTGGGCGGACCAGCCCGCGATGGCCCGGCCCCAGGTGGAGAACTCCGCCCTGCTCACGCGGACGTCAGGCCTCTCCAACCGCGAGGTCGTCGACCTCTGCGCCCCCTGCCACGCGCGCCGCGCCCAGATCGCGGATCAGGGACTGCCGGGCGCGCCCCTGCTCGACCGTTACCTCCCGGTGCTGCTGGCTCCGGGCACGTTCTGGCCGGATGGCCAGATCCTCGACGAGGACTACGAGTACCACTCGTTCATCCAGAGCAAGATGTACGCGAACAACGTCTCGTGCCGAGACTGCCACGACGTGCACAGGGCGAAGCGCCACAAGGACGGCAACGAGCTCTGCACCCGTTGCCACCGCGCCGACACCTACGACACCGAGACCCACCACTTCCACAAGAAGATCTACAAGGGGGCGCCGAGCGCGGGCGCGCTCTGCACCTCGTGCCACATGCCCGGCCAGTACTACATGGTCGATCACTTCCGCCTCGACCACTCAATGCGCGTGCCCCGCCCCGATCTCTCTGCCTCGATGGGGACGCCCAACGCCTGCAGCGCCACCGGCTGCCACGCGGACAAGAGCGTGGCCTGGGCCGTCGAGAAGTTCGACGCGTGGTACGGCAAGAAACGCAAGCCCCACTACGGGACCGTGCTCGCGGCCGGGCAGGCTGGACGTCCCGAGGCCGGGGTGGAGCTCGTGCAGCTTGCCCAGGACCAGCTTCGGCCCGCGATCGCTCGGGCCACGGCGCTCGAGCTCCTTAGCCGCTATCCGAGCGAGGAAAGCACCACCACTCTCGAGAAGGCGCTCGCCGACGACGATGCCCTCATCCGCCACACGGCCGCGACCCAGCTGAGGCCAACCGATCCCGCACGCCTCGCCAGGGCGCTCGCGCCGCTCCTCAAGGATCCCGTGCGCGCCGTCCGCGCGGAGGCCGCGGCACGCCTTGCAGAGCTCCCGGCGCAGCTCCTCACCGAGGCGCAGCGCAAGACGCAGGCCGGGGCCCTCGAGGAGTACGTTGCCATCCAGCTTTACGGCTCGGACATGCCGTCGGGCCCGTACAACCTCGCCAACCTCGAGACGACCCTGGGTCGGTATGCCGAGGCCGAGAAGCACTACCGCCGGGCGACCGAGATCGACGACCAGTTTTTCCTCGCCAAGACCAACCTCGCCCTGCTCCTCAACCAGTTGGGCCGCAATACCGAGGCCGAGACGCTCCTGCGCGAGGCCGTCGCGGCGCAGCCGAACAACGCCGGAGCGGCGTTCAACCTCGGCCTGCTCCTCGCCGAGGAGGGGAAGACCGCCGAGGCGGAACAGGCCCTACGTTCGGCTCTGAAGGCGGACCCGACGCTGGCGGCGGCTGCCTACAACCTCGCGGTGCTGGTGGCTTCTCGCCAGCCCTCCGAGGCGGTGGAGCTTTCGCGCAAAGCGGCGGAGGCGCGCCCGGACGAGCCGAGGTACGCCTGGACGTTGGCCTACTACCAGGACCGGGTGGGCGACCGGGCGGGCGCGGCTCGGACGCTCGAAGACCTGCTCCGGAGCCACCCAGGCCACGCTGACGCCGCTCTGCTCCTCTCCGACGTTCTCGAGCGCGAGGGGAAGCGGGCCGAGGCGGAGGCGGTGCTGAGACGGGCGCTCGAGGCGAAGGACCTGCCGGCTGCCGACCGGACCCGCATCGCCGCGCGCCTCGCCGCCTCCCCGCCAGCCCCAACCGGCCGCTGAGCTGCCGCCCGTGCGCCGCCGCTGATCGTCTCGTTCCCCGTTCCCAGCGGCTTGGTATTGGCCCAAGGGCCAATTGACAGATGTTCCTTGCGTTCCCTAGAGTCACACCATGTTTTCGAGC
>JALHTD010000009.1 GCA_022865555.1 Thermoanaerobaculaceae bacterium
CCATCGGGCGAAAGCGGTGCCCAGATGTTGAGGTAGAGACAATCCTGGCTGCCAGTCAAAGTCGAGCCGGCCCACTGGGGGCACGGTGGGGCGAAGGACGCGGCGTCGAGAGTGGTGACGCGCGCGGCCGGCGGCTGCGGCGCACGCCACCGCAGATCTTCGACCGGCGGCGCAGCGAAGGGGATGCCGCGGAAGATCGCAGCCTGCCCGTTCGCCTCGCCTCGGACCGGCCCCTCGGTGGTTTGCACAGTGGGACCCGACGCCGCTGCCAGGCTCACCCGGGCCGCCAACGTGAGCGCGAAAACTGCGCACACCCAGCTCAGCCAATGCTGCCCTGGGTTCACGCAATTAGAATACCACCGTGGCCTCGAGGAGTGGAAAGGGTCTTCTCATTTATCGGTACCGGGTATTCCCATCTCACCTTCTCCGCGCAAGCCACCGAAGCCAAGCAGACCTACGTGCACCTGGCATCTCGCAGCATCGGCCGAGCAGCACCTGGCCGTTCTTGCGGTTGAGATGGATAATCCTGTGGGTACAGCATCGTGGGTGCACAGGACACGCCTTGGGGCCTGCTTGCTTGGTGAGTGTGCGTCCGGCTACTGTGTCGCCGTGGCTCGGCCCGCTCCCCCTCCGGCGTGCCGCTGAAATGTGGCGTTGGGTGGCCACGTCATTCGGTCAGAAGGAGGTGAAGATGGACGACAAACGCACGTTGCTGCTCCACTTTCTGGCGGCGTTGGCGTACCGGACGCAAAAGGCGCTCCGCGGCGCGCCGGAGGATTTCGCGTCGTTTCGCGCAGCTCCGAAGGTTCGCACACCCCACGAGCTCGTCAGCCACATGGACAGCGTTCTGGGGTACGCGCGTACATTCTTCGTGGGTGGCAGCTATCGCGTGCCTCCGCTACCGGAGTCCTCCGCAGAAGTGGAGAGGTTTCATTCAACGCTGGCCGAGCTGGCGCGCCTTTTCGCACAAGAGTCTGATTGGAAATCCATAACCCCTGAGCAACTGCTGCAGGGGCCCTTTTCGGATGCCATGACGCACGCCGGCCAGCTCGCCATGCTTCGCCGTCTCGCGGGTCACCCGGTGCCGCCGGAGAACTTCATCTTCGCCGAGATAGCACCGGCCAACCTCGGCCCGAACCAGCCACTCCCCGCCCGCCCGGACGATGACTGGCCGGAGCGCCCCTAGGCGACGCCCCGAGAGGAACTCGGCATTACCATCTCACCTTGCTAGTGCTGAGGGAAGCGCCGTGAGCCGGGGTCTACATTCGAGGCTGCCCGCTCAGCCGGTGACTCTCGACTCGATCCGACGGTCCGGGACGAGCCACATGAGCGCCACGAAGACATAGATCGCGTCCGCGATCCATTGATTGACGAAGGCCAGAGCGATCGCTGCGACGTACAACGCCACCGAGAGCTTGCCCTTCACGTCGCTGCCTACCGCCGCTGCAAGCGTCGATTCTGGACCATGCTCCGCAACGATCGCGTTCTTGAGGATCGTGTACGCGATGCCGGCCATGAGCAGCACCCCGCCGTAAACAGCGGCGGGCACCGAGGCGAAGTGGTTCTCCCCCATCCAACCGGTGACGAACGGCACGAGCGACAGCCAGAAGAGGAGGTGCAGGTTCGCCCACAGGATCTTGCCGTTGATCCGGTCGGCCGTGTGCAGCATGTGGTGGTGGTTGTTCCAGTAGATGCCCAGGAACACGAAGCTCAGCACGTACGTCAGAAACACTGGCAGGAGCGGGCGCAGCGCGTGCCAGTTGTCGCCGTGCGGAACCCTCAGCTCCAAGACCAAAATCGTGATAAGGATCGCGATCACGCCATCGCTGAACGCCTCGAGACGTCCTTTGCTCATCGACCCCCTCCCCCTCCTCGAACCGCCTGAGGTGCCGCCCGCAAAGGTTGCCCCCGGGACGGACGTTGACGATTCGCGCACTGCCAACGATATAGAGGAACCACATCTGCACCTGCCGGTATTCTCCATGTCCCAAGTTGTCGTCGCCGCCACGGCGGCCTCTGGCGTGGCCTGCGAACAGCGCGAAGGAGTATGCTGCACGCTTGATCGTCTCAGGAAGTGCCACGCCGTTGAAGCGCTGGTCAGGCCGCTGAAAGGAAACGCCATGAAGAAGTCAACAAGAATGCTCGACCACGCGATGATTGTGCTCGCGGTCGTGCTTGGCGTTGGCTCGGTGGCCCTGTTTGCAGCAATGGGATCACTGAGCTTCGCGCAAAGGGGGTGGCCGGAATCCGGGATTCTTGCCTGGGACGCCGCCCTTTCGTTCGTGTTTTTCCTGCAGCACAGCGGAATGGTTCGCAGGCGTTTTCGGGCCCGCCTAGCCACCGTAATCGCGCCGCGCCACCAGGGAGCCGTCTACGCCATCGCGTCAGGGGTCGTCCTGACCCTGGTCGTCGTGCTTTGGCAGCGGTCCGAGACCCACCTGCTCGTGCTTGAGGGCGCTCCCGTTTGGATTGCTCGAGGTTGCGCCGTTCTTGCAGTTGCGATATTCGTCCGCAGTGCTTTTGTGCTCGGATCGCTGTTCGATCCCCTCGGCCTCGTGCCGATCAAGGCACACCTACGTGGGACGTCGGATCGACCGTCAACGTTCGTGGTCAAGGGGCCGTACCGGTGGGTCCGCCACCCGCTGTACTCCTGCATCCTCGTCTTGTTCTGGTCCAACCCCGACCTGACCCCGGATCGTCTCCTCTTCAATTTGCTTTGGACGGCCTGGATCTGCGTCGCGACGGTTCTCGAGGAGGCGGACCTCGTTGCCGACTTCGGCGACGCCTACCGGGACTACCGCCGGAAGGTTCCGATGCTCATCCCGTGGCGCGGTCGTGTGGCGGTGTAGCCTTCGCGCGAAGTCGGCTTTCCCGGTTCGCAGGCGGCTCGACGACTGCCCGCACCGAACTGCCGTCACTCGCCACTAGGCCTGATCGCGTTTGGCAGCGGACGCCACGGGGCTGATAATCGAGACCGGAGATAAACGAATGACTGCTGCACCGGTCAAGCCAATCGTTCCCATCTCGGCGTTTGAGGCGCTCGACATCCGCGTCGGCACGATCGAGAGCGTCGAGGATGTCCCGAAGTCAGCGAAGCTCGTCCGCTTGATCGTGAGCTTCGGAGACCACAGGAGGATCGTCCTGGCAGGGATGAAGCAGGAGCGGGCAAACCCGGCCGAGATCCAGGGGCGCCAGGCCCTGTTCATCGTCAACCTAGAGCCTCGAAAAATGATGGGCGAGGTGTCGGAGGCGATGCTGTTCGACCTGGGCTCCCCGGACGGCATCACGCCGGTCCTGGCTGTTCCGGAGCGCCCGGTTCCCGACGGCACCCGGGCGGGGTGACCGGAATGACTGGAATTCTCGAATGGCTCAGCTAACCCTCAGGTTCCCCGAACCCGGTGACGGTGAGCCCATCCTGGAAGCGGTTCGCGAAACGCTCCCCGAGCTTTGCCGATGGATGTCCTGGTGCCACCCAGGGTACTCCGAAGCCGATGCCCTGCGGTGGATCTCCTCGCAAGCGCAAGCCCGGGAGTCCGGCAGCGCCTTCGAGTTCCTGATCTGCGGCGGAAACGGGCGCCTTCTCGGCGTCTGCGGCATCAACTGCATCAACACCGGGAATCGCTTCGCCAATCTCGGCTACTGGGTCCGCACGTCTGAGACCCAACGCGGCGTTGCCGCCAACGCGGTGAAGCTCCTCGTTGACTGGGTCTTCCAACACACAGACCTCGAACGTCTCGAGATCGTCGCCGCCGTCGGCAACGACGCCAGTCAGCGCGTTGCCGAGAAGGCGGGGGCGCTTCGCGAGGGCACGCTTCGCTCAAGGCTCTGCATCCACGGCACCTTCCACGATGCGGTCATTCACTCGATCATCAGACCCACCCAATCCCCCGCCGAACCCCGACGTTGAGGTCCTTCAGGCTGCGATGACGCCGTCCGGATCCGGGTGGAGCACCGGCGCGTGGCGTGCCCCTTTGCGGGGTAGAATCACGGCACTCACAACGAGAGGGGGTCGAAATGGCTTTCAGGACACTTCTGGTCATCAAAGCTGTCGTGTGCCTCTTCTTTGGCCCTGTCCTGCTGTTCGTGCCTGGCTTGTTGTTCAATCTCCTCGGCGCATCGCTGGGCGCTGGAGGCACTTTCACGGCCAGGATATATGGAGCGGCGGTCTTCGGGACGATGGTGCTCACCTGGCTTGCGAGAAACGCCGCAGAAGCACGTGCCCGGCACGCCATCCTGCTCGACCTGTTCGTTTACGACGGGATCGGCTTTGTGGTGACGCTGCTCTCGGTGGTCTCGGGCGTGCTGAACCCGTTGGGCTGGGGCATCGCAGTCGTGTATCTGTTCTTCACACTGGGCTCCGGCTATCTCCTTCTCACACATCCGGCCGTAGCAGGCGCCGCAGCCTAGCGGCATGTCGCACGGAACCGCGGTTCGCTGCCCCTCAACACCCCAATGGAGGTGAGGCCATGGCCATGACGAGAGTAGAGGCAAGTGTCGAGGTCAATGCTCCGGTCGTAGAGGTCTTCGCATACGCATCAGACTGGCGGCGCTGGGAAGAGTGGTGGCAGGGCGTCTCGGAGTTCAGGCCAACGACTGCGGTCACGCGGGGTAACGGCACCCGGTACGCCTACAAGGCCTGGGTAGCGGGCATGACGATGAACGTCGAAACCGAAATCCACGACTTCGTGGAAAACGTCGGCTGGAAAGGGGTGGTCACCAAAGGGCCGCCGCACAGGACGCAGTGGGTGTTCGAGGCGAAGGGCGACACGACGCGGCTCACCTACATCCTGGAGTACAGGCTCCCGGTACCCTTGCTGGGTCCCCTGCTCGACTCGCTCCTCGTGCGGCCGGGGTGGCAGCGAATGCTCGAGGGGTCCCTGAAAAACTTGAAGAGCCACTTTGAGGGCCAGGGACGATCGGCGCCGACCGACGCAAAGCCGACCGGTGCCTGAGAACCCGCTGCAACGGACGACCAATCGGTTTCGCTTCGGGCCGCCGTTGAGCGAGTTCAGCAAGCGTAGAATC
>JALHTD010000148.1 GCA_022865555.1 Thermoanaerobaculaceae bacterium
CCCGATCCCTACATCAACGGCGGAGGAAGAATCGCCTTTCATCGACGGCTCCAAGGCCTCCTCCGAGACATCCCCGCCGCGGGAATGACACAGGAACAGTTCTACCGGCGTCTGCTGCCGTTCGTCGCGCCACTCCGGGATGGGCACACAGCCATCCTGCCGCCGGAGGCGGGCGGCGCTCCACGGCCCGGGCTGCCCCTGGCGTTTCGAATTATCGATGAATCCCTCTATGTGGCCGGCTCCTTCCCGAAGGACGGCGATGAGCTGCTGGGCGCGGTGCTCCTGTCGATCGAGGGGATTCCGATGAGAGACCTCGTCGAACGGCAGAACAACCTCAGGGGCATCGAGAACATATATGGAACGCTGGCCCTGCTTTCCAGAGGCCTGGGGACGGAGCGTGGGCTCCAGACCCTTGTGCCCGAGTGGACCGACCCAGCGGCGATCCGAGTGGCCTTCCGCCTGGCCTCGGGAAAATCCAGGGAGTTCAGCTTCAAGCCCGGCGACCGGGCAGGGGCCTTCCCGGCCTCCAGGGTCAAGCTCCCGGACATGGCGAAGACAGACGTCGGGTGGCGTTTCCTGGATGGCGGCGGGAGGACTGCGATCCTGAAGATCGACGACATGTCCGGCTACCGTGAAGCCTGCGAATCCTGGCTCGCTTCGGGGATGTCGGAGGGCCCTGATCTGGCCCGGGCGGCTTACAAGAAATTCCACCGCCAAGATGCCCCAGCGGAGATAGAGGACGTCCTGGCCGGAATCCCGGCTGCCACGGACGCCTTCATGGACCTCGTCGTGGCCATGAAGCAGAAAGGGACGGAGAGCCTGATCGTCGACCTTCGGGAAAACACCGGCGGAAATGACCTGATGGTGCCGATCCTCCTGTACTTCCTCTTTGGTCAAGACGCCATGATGACCTATGACCGGGGATACCAGATCACCAAGTACTCCGATTTCTTCTTCCAGATGTACTCGGCTGTCCGTCTCGAAGACATCAACCGGGGCCGCGAACTGCCGCTCGAGGCTCAAGACTACGATTTTTCGGAAGAGCGCGGACGAGGCTCTGCGCCGGCCCGGGCGGACCTTGAGAAGAACCTCATCTCCGAGCTGAAAAAGGCCCCAAGCTTTTATCGCATATACGAGAAAGGGCTCTACAAGGCCTACTATCGTCCGAAAAATCTCATCGTCCTCTGCGCCGCCTTTACCTATAGCTCCGGTTTCTCCATGCTCGCGGCGCTGGACAACCTCGGCGCCACTCTGGTTGGGACGCCGTCCGCCCACGCCGGGAACAATTTCGGGGATTCCTTGCTGTTCCGGTTGAAGAATACCCAGATCGTGGGCGCCGTGTCGTTCAAGCAGAACATCACGTACCCGGACGATCCAGTGAAGGGCAGGTGCCTGATGCCCGATGTCCGGCTGACCTATGAGAAGCTGGCGTCCCTGAATTACGATCCCAACGCCGAAGTGCTGTTGGCGCTAGAAACCCTCGAACGCGCGGATTCGAATCCCCGATAGATGTGCCACGGCACCTGTTTCCCCGGTTGAATTTCTCCTGCAGGGGCCGCGGGCTGTGTCCCTCGCGTGACGTCAAGCGAGCGGCCGCGCGGGCCCTGGGTGATGTGCTCTTCGTCGCGCTCAACTCGGACCTCTCGGTGCGCGAGAACAAGGGACCGCTGCGCCCGGTCGTGCCGGAGGGCGAGCGGGCCGAACTGCTCTCCCACCTCGACTGCGTGGACTGGATCGTGATGTTCGACGAGCCGACCGCAATGGGTGCCTGGTCTCACCATCTCACCTTCTGGGGGGTGGCACGCACGCGGTCGATGCGGTTCGCCGGGTCCGCCGTGAACCACGCGCGGTGCTCATTTCCTGCCGGGTCGCCTTGGTCGTGGGGGAACGCGCGAGCGCTGTGTGCGTTTCGGTGTGCCCTCGGCGACACGCGGCGTCGGTTTGCTGACCAGGGGGTAGCGCTCGGGATGTTCGATCGACTCCACGGCTAGATCGATGTCGAGTTGCGGCCAGTAGAGGTGGCCTGGATGCGGCATCATGACCTCGACAAGCCGCCCGATGGCTGCCTCGCGGAACCACGGGAACAGGTCAAACGACACGAACAGCTCGCGCTCGGCGACGAGCAGCCAGAAGCCCCGGCGCGACACGTTGGTGACCTCAACCGCCGAAGTGCGCTTTCCAAGCCGCGCAGATGTCATCCTCTGCTCCTTGGAAGTCTACCGCAGGAGCGAGCGGACGCGGGTGTAGACCTCGCGGCGGTGGCCAAGGGTGGCGTGGACCACCTCAATGCGCTGCCGCTCGATGCGGTACACGATGCGCCAGTCGCCGGTGCGCCAGGAGTAGAGGCCCTTGAGCGTGAGCTGGAGGGGCTTGCCGCGGTGCGGGTCCTGGCGCATTGCGTCGATGGCGGCGCGTACCCGTTCTCGCACCGTGGGATCGAGCTTCTTGATCGCTTTCGCTGCCGTCTCGGTGTAGCGGACGGTCCAGGTCAACGCCAGACCTCGTTGTCGCCCACAACGCGGCTCTTCTCGGCATCGCGCAGACCGCGGCGGAGGGACGCCATGAGCTTGGAGTCGGCCAGGATGTCGAGGGTTTCGAGCAGGCCCTCGTACTCCTCGATTGACAGCAGCACGCCCGCGGGCCGGCCCGACCTGGTGATGGTCACACCTTCCCCGAGCTTCTCGACCTCGGCAAGCAGGCGCGCGAGGTGGGTCTTCGCTTCCGACAGCGGCACGGTGGTCATGACACCCTCCGGACCATAAGATGGACCATTTTAGCGACCAGATGCAGGAGAGCGATCGCGGCGCGGTGAGATCCTTCGGCCTCGCTGCGCTTGGCCTCAGGATGACAGTTAGTTTGATAGGGCCACGGTTTGCGGGCGGGGGACATTCAATCCGCACCGCGGGTGCGGCGGCCATGACTCCCGCGGCCGCGGGTCACGGAGCGGGTATGCGGTTGCTAACCCCGCCCCGCGGGCCACAGGAGCGATCACGCCGGAGCGTGCGGGCACCGAGCGGCCAGACCGGTGGGCGGAGACGCTGGCCCCGACCGAGAGTCTCTCCCGAGGGAGGGGAACAGCGAGGGTCCGCACACCGGTCTGTGCCTGCTCGGTCGCATGCGGAGGCGGGTCGGAGGGCGGGGCTCGACGCCCAGCCCGAGCGACCGCTCGCGGCCCGCGGGGCAAGAGAAAATCCGGTGCGAAGCGCCACGTTACGACGAGATTGCTTCGTCGGCCCGCCCCGCCATGACGGGGCAGGCCTCCTCGCAATGACAACGGCTTGGGGTTCTCAGGGCTGCTCGGACCCTGAGGTGAGCGTTGCGAGGCAAGCGGGGCAGTACGCGGGGTGCTTCAGGTCGATGGCCTCGGGCCAGAGCGAGCGGTGCATGGCGCAGTCGGGCACCACGCAGTGGACCAGGCCGTCACCGTGGCCGAGCTCGTGCACGACCTCGGTGATGATGCGGCGGACGAAGAGCGCCGGCGCATCCGGGCTGTCCTTCTCGGGGCGGAGCCTATACCAGGAGACGAGGCCGCGGCGCCCGCCCAGGTGGGAGATGCCGAACACGTAGGTGAGGGCGGGCATGAAGAGGTCCACGCCTGTGAGCCCCATGATCAGCCAGTCCGACTCCGGGTTGGGCACCTGCTCGATCAGGCAGGCCGCGTCGACCTGCGCGCGCTGGCGGTCGTAGCAGCTCTCCAGCGACACCGCGAGGCGGCCGATCTCGCCGCCGGCGTACGGACGCGGGAGCCCGGCGAGCACGGCCTCGGCCAGCCTGGGAGGCACGTCCCCCAGCGCCAGGAGCCTGACGCGCACCGTTCACGGCCTCTCGATGCCGTACTTTTTCATCTTGTTGTAGAGGGTGACGCGGTCGATGTCTATGGCGCGCGCCGCCTGGGCCACGTTGTAGGAATTCGCAGCGAGCACCTGGCGGATGTGGGCCGCCTCCATCGCCGTGAGGGAGACGTCGGCCGCGGCCGGCGGCACCGCAAACGGGAAGTTGGCGGCCTCGATGCGCTCGCCCTTGCACATCACGACCGCGCGCTCGATGGCGTTCTGCAGCTCCCGGACGTTGCCCGGCCATGGGTACGCGACCAGCGCGGCCATCGCCTCCGGCGTGAACCCCGAGATGCGGCGGTTCATCTGGGTCGTGAAGTGCTGCAGGAAGTGCTCGGCGAGGGCCGGGATGTCCTCGGGCCTCTTCCGCAGCGGCGGCAGCGGAATCGTGAAGACGTTGATCCGGAAGTAGAAGTCGTCACGGAAGCGCCCCGCCGCGGCCTCGGCCTCGAGGTCGCGGTGGGTGGCGGTAACGAGCCGGAAGTTCACCGGAGTGGGGGTGTTCCCGCCGACGCGGGTGATCTGACGGTCCTGCAGCACGCGCAGCAGGTCCACCTGGACCTTGGCCGGCACGTCCCCGATCTCGTCCAGGAACAGCGTGCCCTCGTCGGCGAGCTCGATCTTGCCGCGGCGGCGGGCCACCGCGCCGGTGAAGGCACCGCGCTCGTGGCCGAACAGCTCGCTCTCGAGCACGCCTTCGGCGAGCGCGCCGCAGTTCTCCACTACGAACGGGCCGAAGCGGCGGTTGCTCTTGGCGTGGATAAGGTGCGCCACGAGCTCTTTGCCGGTGCCGGACTCGCCGGTGATCAGCACGCTGGTGTCGGTTGGTGCGACCTGCTCCACCAGCTCGAGGACCTTGGCCATCGCCGGGGAGCCCGAGGTGATGAGCGCCGGCGTCGCACCCGCGAGCCGCTCGCGCAGGTCGCGGTTCTCGGCCAGCAGCGAGTAGCGCTCCGCCGCCTTGCGGACCAGGCGCGAGACGCTCTCGGGGTCGAACGGCTTGACGATGTAGTCGTACGCCCCCTCCTTGAGCGCCTGCACGGCGGTCTCCACCGAGGCGTAGGCGGTCATGATGATGATCGTGGCGTCGGGGGCAAGCTCGCGCACCTTGTGCTGGAGCTCGAGCCCGTCCATGCCGGGCATCTTGATGTCCACCAGCAGGATGTTGGTGCCCTCTCGGGTGAGCGTGGCGAGGGCCTCCTTGCCGCCGGCGGCCACGCTGACCTCGTAGCCCTCCTCGCGGAACCAGGTCGCAAGCGAGTTGCGAACGTGCTGCTCGTCGTCCACCACCAGGATCCGTACCGGCGTCGTCATCATCACACCTCACCCCCGCCCTGCGCGGGCGCCGCCGGGAGCGTCAGGGTGAAGCGGGTCCCCCGCCCCGGCTCGCTCGCGACCTCGATCGTCCCATTGTGTCTTTGCACGATGCCGTAGACAACCGCGAGGCCGAGCCCCAGGCCCTTCCCCTCACCCTCACCCTTGGTCGTGAAGAACGGCTCAAAGATGTGGGCCCGCACTTCCTCGGGTATGCCGACGCCGGTGTCCTCCACCGCCACCTCGATCCCTCCGCTCGCCGTCGGTGCAGTGCGCACCGTGAGGGTGCCGCCGTTCGGCATCGCCTCCACCGCGTTGATACTCAGGGCCAGCAGCGCCTGCTCGATCTGCGCCGGATCGCACATGACCAGGGGCAGCTTCGAGGAGAGGTCGAGGTCCGCCTTGACCTGAGCGAGGTCCATCTTGTGCTTGATGAGGAAGAGCGATCGGTCCACGAGCTGGTTGACGTTGCTGGGCTCCATGCGTGAGCCGGTGCGGCGCGCGAACAGCAGCAGGTTGGAGACGATCTCCCCGCAGCGGGTGGACTCGCTGGCGATCGCCTCCAGGATGTCCAGGCTCTCGCGGGTCTCCGCGGTCTGATCCGGGCGGTGGGCGTACCGGCGCAGCAGGACCTTCGAGTACGTCACCACGCTGGCGAGAGGGTTGTTGATCTCGTGGGCCACGACGGCGGCCAGCTTGCCGAGGGACGCCATGCGCTCGACCTTTATCATCTGGTCCTGAGCCTGGCGAAGCTCGGCGGTCTTTTCCTCCACGCGGCGCTCGAGCGTCTGCGCCCATTCGACCAGCTCGGTGTTGGTGCGCTGCAGCTCCTGAGCCATCTTGTTCACTGAGTTGCCGAGGTACGCGAACTCCGAGATCTCCCCGTTCTCGTAGCGGGCCGAGTAGTCGCCGGTGCCGAGCGCGGCGAGCGTGCGGGTCAGGGAACGGATCGGGCGGTGCACGGACCTTCGCACGACGAGCACCATCACGCCCACGACGAGGAGCAGCGCCCCTGCGATTGCGCCCACCATCAACATGGCGGTCTGCCGGCGCGCCTGTTCGACGCGAGGCAAGAGTTGGGTGACGTCGAGGACGCCCAACAGGCGCTTGTTCGCGGGGTGAGCGTGGCAGCTGGCATTGGTGCAAGAGGGCTCGTTCTCGATCGCGCGGATCACGCCGAGCGCCGGCACACCCCCCACGCCGAAGGAGCGGGTCCGGTCGCCCGGCGGGAGCTTCTCGATCGGCCTGTCGGCCTGGTGACACTTGAAGCACGCCTCCGAGCGGGGGTCGAGGCGCTCACCGACCTCCCGGGCGTCGGAGGAGAAAACGATCTGCCCCTCCTTGTTGAATATGCGCACTCGAACGTTGGGATCACGTTCGCTGATGGTGCGGACGGAGGCGTGCAGGCCCTCGCGGTCGTTGTTGAGCATTGCGGTGTGGAGGGCGCCGTAAAGCGTCTCGGACATCGCGAGGCCGTGGATGCGGGCGGCCTCACGAGCGTAGCGCTCCTGCAGGCCCACCTGCACCACGGCAGTGAGGGCCAGCAGGAGCACCAGCGCGACGATCAAGGTACCGGTGAGGCGGAACGTCAGCGAGTTGAGCCGCCATCGCCACATGGCTGCGAGTTTCCTCCGATCACCCCGCCACCACGGTACCTCCACTTCTACGACGGGTCAAAAGCACCTGCGGTCTTCGGAGTCCGCAGCGAGGCCGGCACCTCCGCGACCGCAGGCTGCACCTTCTTCTCTGTCTCCGCCACGGGCCCCTCGGGGAACACCGGCAGGTAGCGGCAGGCCAGCACGAAGATCGTCATGCCCACGGCGACCAGGCCCGCCGAGACGAAGAACTCCGGGATCGAGGGGATGTAGCTGCGGCCGGTGGCAGCCTCGACCGACGTGATCGAGACGTTCAGGCGGTGGAAGATGAAGCCCAGCACCACCAACCCCTGCACCACGGCGAGCCGCTTCGGGGACCGCCGGAAGCGCTCGAAGGCGAGCAGGACCATCGGCACCAGCACGCCCAGCCCGACCTCCACCAGGAACATCGCCGAGACCCGGTTGAGGGGGAAGATCGTGGAGAGCGCGTCGCGGCTCGCGAGGTCGCGCAGCCGCAGGACGAAGTAGATCGCGAGCACCACGACCGAGACGCGCGACAGGCGGGACAGCAGGTGCGTCTCGATCGGCTTGCCGAAGGCCCGCTTGGAGAACCAGGATTCGACGACCATC
>JALHTD010000149.1 GCA_022865555.1 Thermoanaerobaculaceae bacterium
ACATCCGCTCGGCGCTGCACCTGCTGGACCTGCCGGAGAGCACCGTGTGGGGTTTCGACGCGTGGTGCGTCGGGTTCTACAGGCGGCGCATCTCGCCCGAGCTGCCGACGCAGGGGGACGAGGACGACACGCCGGACTTCGAGGGGATCCGCGCGGCGGTGGCGGATTGGCTGCGGGCGCAGCCGCCGAAGGAGAAGTTCTACGACTTCGTGATGGTGGACGAGGGGCAGGACCTGGACGGCCCGGCGTTCGAGATCCTCAACGCGGTCGCCGCGCACGTGACCGCCTGCATGGACTCCAAGCAGCAGATCTACGACCGCGGCAGCGACGAGCGCGAGATCCTACAGCGGCTCGGGTTGAGGCGCAAGAACGTCGCGCTGCTGGCGGCGTTCCGGTGCTGCCCGTACATCGCGCAGCTCGGCTCGCAGTTCGTGGCTGATGCGGAGGACCGGGCCAACTACCTGCGGCAGGTGCGCACGGTGCAGAGCGAGCGCGAGCAGCCGCTGGTGTGGATCGCGGCCAGCCCGACGCAGGAGATGGACATGCTGGGCGACATGCTGCGGACGCGCCTGCTGCGCAGCGAGCGGGTCGGGGTGCTGGTGCCGAAGAAGATCGTGATGAAGGAGGTCGCGGCCGCGCTGCGCAAGCAGGGGATCGACGTCGAGACCTCCGACCGCATGGACTTCACGAGCGACCTGCCCAAGGTGATGCCGTACCACAGCGCGAAGGGGATCACGCTGGACTCGGTGCTGATGCCGGGCCTGGTGACGCCAAATTTCCGCCGCTACACGCCGGAGCGGATCGAGCGGTTGCTGTTCGTGGCGATCACGCGCGCGCAGAGCTGGGCGTACCTCTCGACGCTGCCGGAGGACGGCGAGATCTTCGCGCCGCTGCAGCGCCTGCTGGAGGAAAAGGACGGCCGCTGCTGGACCGTCCAGGACGGCCGAATCCCCGCCGGTCCGCCCGTGCATGGTGGTCCTCAGTCCCCACCCCCCGACGACGACCTCACTAGTTTGTTGTAGGCTAGCCCCCGCCCGGATTCCTCGCTTCGCTCGGAATGAAATCCTCATTGTCGCGTCGCGGTGGGGCACGGGGTCCGCGCGTGCTCAGCTTCTGCATCGTGTTTGCGAACATACGAGCGCGCCCTCGGGGCGTGCTCCACAAAAACTAAGGCAGGGCAATGGATTACCCGGGCGCCCTTGACAACGCGTACGTGTTGTCGTACGCTTCGCCCTGGTTGGGAGGAAGCGCCGATGTCCACACTGACGGCAAGCCAGGCTCGCGCGCGGCTGTATCGCCTGATCGACGAGGCGGCCGAGGCCCACGAGCCCGTGGTCATTACCGGCAAGCGCGCCAACGCGGTGCTGATCTCGGAGGAGGACTGGCGCGCCATCCAGGAGACGCTGTACCTGTCGGCAATCCCGGGGATGAGGGAGTCGATCATCGAGGGCCTGAAGACGCCGATCAAGGAGTGCTCTGAGGACGTCTCCTGGTGAAATGGCGGCTAATCTACACCAAGCAGGCTCAGAAAGACGCGAAGAAGCTGTCCGCCGGCGGCCTGCGTCCCAAGGCTCAGAAACTCCTAGACCTGCTCGCTGAGAATCCTTTCAAGACCCCCCCACGCTTCGAGAAGCTCCTGGGTGACATGACTGGCGCCTACTCGCGCCGCATCAACATCCAACACCGGCTGGTGTACCAGGTCATCGAAGAGAGGAAGGTCATCAAGATCATCCGCATGTGGACCCACTACGAGTAACAGTCCTGGTCTGTGC
>JALHTD010000150.1 GCA_022865555.1 Thermoanaerobaculaceae bacterium
AGACCGCGTTCTGCGTCGGCGGGCTCGTGGGCTTTGCCAGCGGCTTTCCGCTCGCGTTTTCCCTTGCGAGCTGGGCGCCGTTCTCACGCGCGATCTCTCTCTGGTGGATGCTTGAGCTGTGGGTCGGGGCGATCCTGGCGACGCTCGTGGCCGGCTGGCTCTACAAGGACTGAAACCACCTCACCCAGGCGCGCGCTGGTTTTACCCTGAGCGTAGCGAACGGTTCCCGCGCGGTGAAGTTTGCCCGCTCGCGGGGTGACGTGGCGCCCCATCAGCTGCGGGCGAGGTTCGTGGCGATCCGCAGGAGCACGCGGCGGACCCCCTCGGCGAACGTGTCGGGATCGGGTAGCAGGCTGAGCACGAGGGTCCCCTCCCCGGGGAAGTCGAAGAAGTAGCCGGGATGGACCGCGACGCTATCCTCGTGCAGCAGCTCGAGGACCATGTCCTCCTCGCCCACGATCGCCGGAACTCGAAGGACCACGCTCCACCCACCGCCTGGCGAGAGCACGCTCACGGCGGGCAGGTTGGCGGCCGCTCGGCGAAGCGTTGCGAGGTTTGCCCGGCAACGCGCCAGGATGGCCTCCCGTACGGCTGCGCCCTCGCGCAACAGCGTGGGCAGCGCGAGCTGCACCGGGGTCGCCACCGAGAGGAAGGTGTCGGCGACGAACTCGAGCCGGTCGAGCGCGGCCAGGACCCGCTCCCCCGGGCCGGTCGCCACGATCCACGCCAGCTTGAGCTGCGGCAGACCCACGCTCTTGGACAGTCCGCCCATGGTGAAGGTGAGCACTGTCTGGTTAATGGCGAAGCTGCAGTCGGCGCCAGGGCCGCCGTCCAGGGGGTAATCGAGGAACACCTCGTCGGCGATGAGCGCCCAGCCTCGATCCGCAGCCAAGACGCAGAGGGCCTCACGATCGTCGGGGTGCACGAACGAGCCGGTGGGGTTGTTGGGGTGCACGAGCACGACGGCCCGGACGTCTCCAGGCGCGCGGGCGAGGGCTTCCGGGTCGAGGCGCCAGTCCGCGTCGCGGCCGAGGTAATAGGGGATGGCCCGCACCCCCTCGATGCGCGCCAGGTGCTCGAACAGCGGGTAGGAGGGCGTCGGAACGAGCACCGCCTCGCCCGGGTCCGCCAGGAGCTTGAAAAGGAAGGTGTACGCCTCGCTGGTGGAGGCGGTGAGCACGATGCGCCCCGGGTCCACGGTGACGCCGTGCCGCAGGTAGTCGCGCGCCACGGCCTCCCTGGCCACGGGCAGTCCGCGTGGGTGAGGGCGATACTCGAGCCCGGCGGGCTCGGCGAGCGGGGCCAGCAGGCCCGGCGGGTAGGCGATGCCGCACGCAGTCGGGTTGGAGACGGTGAGGTCGAAGCGCGGGGCGGCCGCCGCCCGCGCGCTGGCGATGCGGTTGGGAGAAAGCTCCGAAGGGACCCGGCGGGAGAACACTTGCGCTCCAGGCGGATTCTCGCACGGCGGTGCCTCCACATAAAACGCCTGGCGGGGCCCCGGTGCTAGAATCGCGGAGCCAACGGGGGAACCATGAAAGAGCTACTTCCTACCAGGACTCAGGAATACCAGGCGCGCGCCCGCGAGGTGGCGGAGAAACACGTTCGGCCGGTGGCGGCTGAGCTGGACCGCACCGGGGAGTACCCCTGGAGCGTGATCGACGCGCTCCGCAAGTACGACCTAATGGGGATCTGGATCCCCGAGGAGTACGGCGGGCACGGCGCCGGCGTCCTCGACATGTGCATCGTGGTCGAGCAGCTGTCGCGCGCCTGCGGCGGAATTGGCGTGGC
>JALHTD010000151.1 GCA_022865555.1 Thermoanaerobaculaceae bacterium
CGTGCCGGGCGCTGGAGCATGCCCTCCAGGTGGGGTGCGGGCGCGTGCTGCCGGGGCTCGGCCGGGCCGACCTGTTCATCCTGCCCGGCTACCGCTTTCGCGGAACGGGGGCGCTGCTCACGAACTTCCACCTGCCGCGCTCCACACTGCTCATGCTGGTTGCGGCGCTGGCCGGGCGGACGCGCGTGCTCGCGGCGTACGGCGTGGCGGTGCGCGAGGGTTTCTCCTTCTACTCGTTCGGCGACGCGATGCTGGTGCTCTGAACGCCACCGACTTTCGGGTAAACTTCCCGGTCGTGAGTGCCGCAGGGGAGGCGACCATGGTGAGAATAGTCTTATCGGCGATGCTGTTGATCGGTCTCATGAGCGGATCAGTCGCGCTGGCGGCGGAGGTCAAGGTCCCGGAGAAGTACCTCTGGAACCTGGGCGACCTCTACCCGACGGTGCAGGCGTTCGACCAGGCGCGAAAGCAGTTCTCCCAGCGTCTGCCCGAGGCCGACGCGTACAAGGGCAAGCTCGGAACCTCGGCGGCCACGATGAAGCTGGCCCTCGACGCCTACTTCGGGATGGCGAAGGAGCTTGGGCGGATTTTCTCGTACGCCTCGATGTGGTCGGACGAGGACACCCGGGTCTCCGAGGCGCTTGGAGCGCGGCAGGAGGTCCAGCAGCTCGCCGCGGAGTTCGGCGCCCGCTCCTCGTGGATCGCCCCCGAGGTGCTGGCGCTGCCTGTGGGAACCGTCTCTCGTTTCCTGAAGGAGGAGTCGGGGTTGGCACCGTACCGCTTCTTCCTGGAGGACATCGAGCGGACACGGGCGCACACCCTTTCCCAGGGGGAGGAGAAGCTGCTGGCCCAGGCCGGGCTCGTCACGCCCGCTCCCGGCAGCATCTACGGCATCTTCTCGAACGCGGACATGCCCTTTCCCGAGGTGACGCTTTCCGACGGGAAGAAGGTCCGGCTCGACCAGTCCGCCTACACCAAGTACCGGGCGCTCCCGGACAGGGCGGACCGCATCCTGGTGTTCCGCGAGTTCTGGAAGACGTACCAGGAGTTCGGGCGCACATTCGGCGTGACTCTGGACTCGCAGGTCAAGCGGGACCTCTTCTACGCGCAGGCCCGCAAGTACCCCTCGTGCCTCGCGGCGGCCCTGGACGGGAGCAACGTCCCGGAGGCGGTCTACCGCACGCTGATCGCAGAGACGAACAACGCGTTGCCGACGCTGCACCGGGCTTTCCGCCTGCGCGCCAAGCTGCTCGGCATCCCCGACCTCGCGTACCACGACATCTACCCCCCGCTGGTCAAGCACGTCGACCTCGCCTTCCCCATAGAGAAGGGCGAGGGCCTCGTGCTTGAGACCCTTGCGCCGCTCGGGTCCGAGTACGTCGAGGCCGTAAAGAAGGGGTTCGACTCACGCTGGATGGACGTCTACCCGCACACCGGGAAGCGGTCCGGCGCGTACTCCAACGGTGCCGCCTACGACGTGCACCCCTACGTGCTGATGAACTACAACGACGACTACGAGAGCGTCTCCACCGTGGCGCACGAGTGGGGACACGCCATGCACTCGTACCTGGCCAACAAGGCCCAGCCGTACCCCACGGCCGACTACTCGACGTTCGTCGCCGAGGTGGCGTCGACCTTCAACGAGGCGCTGCTGCTCCGGCGCATGCTTGACCAGGCGGGGAGCGATGACGAGCGCATGTTCCTGCTCGGCAACTACCTCGAGAACCTGCGCGGGACGTTCTTCCGCCAGACGATGTTCGCGGAGTTCGAGCTCGCGATCCACGAGACCGTGCAGAACGGCGAGGCGCTCACCGGGGCCAAGCTCACCAAGATGTACGGCGAGTTGCTGCGGCGCTACCACGGCAGCGACAAGGGCGTGGTCCGCATCCCGGATGAGTACACCGTGGAGTGGGCCTACATCCCGCACTTCTACCTCAACTTCTACGTCTACCAGTACGCCACCTCGTTGGCGGCCTCGACGCAGCTCGCACGCGAGGTTCTCGACGGAAAGCCGGGCGCGAAGGAGCGCTACCTCGGGCTCCTGAAGGCGGGGGGCTCGCGCTACCCCTACGAGCTGCTCAAGGAGGCGGGCGTGGATCTGGCCACCCCGGCGCCCTACAAGGCCCTCGAGGCGCAGATGAACTGGGCGATGGACGAGATCGACAAGATCGTCGCTCGCCGCGAGGCGAAGAAGTAGCAGCACGCACAAGGGCTTTCGGCGTAAAGGTCTCCGTCGGGCCGGTGCTCCGCGCCGGCCCTTTCCTCTTCCCGAAGGTCCAGCCTTCGGTTCCCCGTCCTCGCTGATCTGCTGGGGCGGGGTGCCCGCGGCCCGAGAACCACGCCGAGCGGGCCGCGTATCATTGGCTGGCAGGAACTCGGGGAGGAAGTCATGACGTCACGAGCGAAGGCGTGGATGGCGGTGGGCGCGGTACTCGTCGTTCTGGTGCTCGGCCTGCTGGGGATCGTCCTGGGAACGCGCTACGCGACCCGGCACGTCCCGGGAAACACGCTGCTGCTCGTCGAGATCTCGGGGCCGATCCCGGAGATGACGGCGGACTCGCCGTTCGGAGACATCCTCGGCCCGAGGCCGCTCTCGAGGCAGGATCTGCGTGACGGCCTCGTCCAGGCGGCGTCGGACCCGAGGGTGCAAAAGGTGGTCGTCAAGGTGGGGGATCTCCAGGCCGGGTTCGCCACCCTCCAGGAGATCCACGGGCTCCTCCAAAAGGTGCGGAAGGCCGGGAAAGAAACCTACGCGTACCTGGACACGGCCGGCGAGTTCTCGCCCGGCAACGCGCAGTACCTGCTCGCGAGCGCCTGCAAGAAGGTGGTGCTCAACCCCCTCGGCGACATCAACCTGACCGGCCTCGCCGTGCGCAGCCCGTTCATCCGGGGCACGCTCGACAAGCTCGAGATCGAGCCCGACTTTCCCGGGATCGGCGACTACAAGACGGCCCGATTCCTGTACACGCAAAAGGAATTCACGCCGGCCCACAAGGAGATGATGACCTGGCTCGTGGACTCCATCACGCGCCAGATGATCGACGGGATCGCCTCCGGCCGTGGGATGGACCCGAAGCAGGTCGAGGGGCTGGTGAAGGGCGGGCCCTATATCGGCCCCGACGCGCTGCGGGCGAAGCTGGTGGACGAGCTGAACGACTGGCAGACCTTTCTCGAGGAGAACACGACGCGCCCCGACAAGAGCTTCGAGCGGATCTCGCTGCGCAAGTACCTGCGGGCCGGACGGCCCGATCGCAGCGGCACCGAGATCGCGGTGGTGGTCGCCGAGGGAACGATCCTGCGCGGCGAGAGCGGCTACTCGCCGGTGCCGGTCTTCGGTGGCGATGTCATGGGCGCCGACACGATTGCACGCGCCTTTCAACAGGTGCGGGACTCGGGCGCCAAGGCGGTCATCTTCCGGATCAACTCGCCGGGCGGCAGCGCCGTGGCCTCGGAGATCATCCGCGCCGAGATGGTGCGGACCGCGAAGAAGATCCCGGTGGTGATCTCGATGGGCGACGTGGCGGCCTCGGGCGGGTACTGGATCACCTGCGGGGCCAAGCGCATCGTCGCCGACCCCGGCAGCATCACCGCATCCATCGGCGTCTTCGGCGGGCACCTGGCGATGTCGCGCTTCTGGGAGGACAAGCTGGGAATCACCTGGGGCAAGCTCGACGCTGCGCCGAACGCGGCCATCTACGGCTCCCTCGACCCATGGACCCCGGAGCAGAGGGTGGTGGTGCAGAAGTTCCTGGACCGCATCTACGATCGGTTCCTGACGAACGTGTCGGCGTCGCGAAACATGCCCCGCGAGGCCGTGGACGCGATCGGGCGGGGACGCGTGTTCACCGGAGAGCAGGCAAAAGACCGCGGCCTCGTGGACACGCTGGGCGGGTTCGACGAAGCGCTGGCCGCGGCCCGTGAGCTGGCCGGCCTGAAGCCCGACGCGCGGGTCGAGCTCACCTTCTACCCGCAGGCCCGCACGATCTGGCAACGGCTGATGGACCGTAGCGACGATGCGGAGGCCCGCATGCATGCGATGGTGCGTGAGGTGCTCGCGGGCCGAGCGGTGACTCCGGGCCCGGTCTGGGTCGCGCCCATCCAGGTTCAGTAGCGCTTGGCAAACCTGGGGTGCCCCAGGCTTCGCTGTTGTGCGAATGGCGGAAGGGAAGCCGCATGACTGGCGGACGGACCAGCGAAGTGCAGGACCGGCTGGCGCGGAAGCGGCGTGATCACGAGCCGCCGGCTGCGGTTGCCGAACGGGGGTGGAGGTATCACCACCTGGGCATCCCGTGCGAGAACCCTCGGCCCGGCGAGAGGCACCTCGAGCACCTCAAGATCCACGTGGC
>JALHTD010000152.1 GCA_022865555.1 Thermoanaerobaculaceae bacterium
CACGCCTCTCGGTCGCCGTTCCACCACGGCCGAGAGGACCTCTGGAGTTCGCGCCAACGGAACTGAGATCACGACGTGGTCGTAGGCGTCGAGGTCGGAAACGTCGCCAAGCGTTGCGAAGCGCCCTTCGGCGCGTAAGAGCGGACCCCAGGCGGGATCGATCCCGTCGACTCGGTGGCCGACGAGCGGAAGAAACTGCTCGAGCCAGCTCCCCATCGCGCCCGCGCCCCCCAGGACCAGTACACGCCCGCCACGCTGCGCGCGGGCCGCCACGCCGACCCGGTGCTGGCGTTCCACCGAGCCGCGCATGATCGCGTGGAAGATCTCCTCCATCACGTCTTCGGAGACCCCGCACGCCTGCGCGTGCTCGCGTGCCCGGGTGAGCACCCGGTCCTCGGCGTCGTGCGCCACCACCGGCGCCCCGGTGCTGGCCTTGATCCTGCCCACGTCGGCGGCAAGCTCCATGCGCCGGCGCAGCAGCTCGAGCAGGGCGCGGTCCACCTCGGCGATCTCCTCGCGCAGCCGGGGAAGCTCCTCCTTCTCGGGCATCGTCCCTCCTCAAGGGGGGTGCGGCTGTGGGAAATCTAGCAGAGCGGGAGAGTCAGGCGCGGCTGGTAAACCGAGAACTCGTGAGACAAGGGTGTATGTGAACAGATTCACAAGGGAGTGACTGGACACCTTGACAGCGACGTCACGGCGGAGACGCGTGTCGTGGGCGCGGTAGAGCGCACCCATGCGCCCACACCGAGCAGGGCCACGGTCTGGCAAGGCCCCACGCTAGACCGGATCACGGTTTGAACTCGTACTTGGTGAGCAGCGCCTGGAATCGCGGGTCCGACCGCAGCGGGTCCCACCTGGGGTCCAGGCGGAGCACGTGGGGCGTGAACTCTCCGCTTCGCTGCAGCAAGTCTTCCAACTGGGCGATCGCCTCACCGGGCTGCCCGACCATCGTGTAGACGGTGGCCAGGTCCTCGAGGCGGTAGAGGGCTCGCCAAGCGTCTTTCGACGCCGGCATGAGGTCGCAGCCCAGCTTCGCTTCTCGCACCGCCTCGAGACGACGACCGAGCCCCGCGTAGGCGATCCCGAGTGAACTGTGGAACCGGGGGTCGTCGGGGTCCTGCGCGACCTTCTGCTCGAGCTCGACCCGTGCGGCCTCAAAGGAGTGGCGCGCGAGATCGTGCTGGCCCGCCAGCATCTGCCACTCTCCACGAACCAAAGGGATTGGCGCATGGTAGTTTAGGTTGTCGAAAGTGTGGCGCGTCTCCGCCTCGAGCTGCCGCAACCCCGTCTGGTAGTCCCGGCGAAGCAGGGCGAGTCCAAGCGCCGACCCAGCGAGATACCTCTCATCCCTGAGTTCGGCAACCCGATGGGCTTCGTCCAGAACCGCTTGAGCCTTTCCCACGTCGCCATGCCACCGAATCTGGAGCAATGCCTCCAGTACATACGGCTCCTCCCAGTGGGGACTCATGGCGATGGCCAGTCGAAGAGCACGGTCCGCCTCGGCGTAGCGCCGAGCGAAGATGCAGCCATTGCCGAATTCGTTGAGCAACACCGCGTTTTTCGGGTCCAACTCAAGCGCCTTACTCAGTTGGTCTGCCGACTCCGCCCAGCGGCCCTGGCGGCGCACGACGAAGCCGATCGCCGCAAGTGCGTCACTGCTGTTGAGCTGGAGCTTGAGGGCTGCAGAGAACTCGCTCAGGGCTCGCGGGTAGTCGAGCAGGCCCCAATAGAAGTAGAAACCGAGCGCGGTGTGGGTCTCCGCGAGGTCAGGTCGGAGCTCGACAGCACGGTCGGCGGCTTCCTTGGCTTTGACGAGCCGCTCCTGACTTCGGTCGTAGTAGTTCCAATACATTGCAAGGTGGCTTGTGGCGAGCCCTGCAAGGGCCTGCGCGAAGCGCGGGTCGCGATCGACCGCTGCCTGGTACATCTGCAAGGCACCCTCATACTCCGCTTTTTTCTCGCTCCGGCTGGCTAATTCTCGCCCACGGAGGTAGAGGTCATAGGCCTCGAGGTTGTTCGTCGAAACTTCTTTCAGCGCGGTCCGCTCGCGCGGCAGGAGCGCAACACCCATCGCCTTGACCGCGTTCTCCGCCACCTCCGACTGGATCGCGAAGACGTCCGCGATCACCCGCTCGTAGCGGTCAGCCCAGACGTGAGTGTCGTCCGTGACCCGGATGAGCTGCGGGGTGATGCGCACCCGGCTCTCTCGGCCCGCTCCGCGCTCCCAGCGCACGCTGCCCTCGAGCACATAGTCCACACCCAACTCGCTCCCGATTTCCTTGACCGTTTTCCCCCTACGGGTGTACTCCGTGGCCGAGGTGCGGGAGATCACGCCCAACCCCTGCACGTTGGCGAGCCGGCTGGTGATCTCCTCGGTCATGCCGGCGGCGAAGTAGGCGTCCTCAGGGGCGCCGAGGTTCTCGAACGGGAGGACGACGATCTTCGGCGGCTTAGCCGCTCGGGCGCTCTGGCCTGCAGGTTTGAGCCTGAGGACGAGCACACCCGCCGCCACCAGCACCGTGACAGCCGCAAGTGCCAGCCCGACAACGCGTCGCCGTCTCGTCGATGTCGTGATCGTGGCCGGCTTCGCTGGACCCGTGTCCGCCAGGATCGCGCGGAGCTCGAATACCAGATCGCGGGCCGACTCGAAACGCTCCTCCGGCTGTTTCTCGAGGCAGTGCGCGATGACGCGGGAGAGCGGGAGCAGAACAGCTTGGTGAATACCCGACGGGTCGGGCGGCTCCTCGGTGAGGATGGCGGCCATGGTGTCGGCTGCGGTGGCACGGGCGAACGCTCGGCGTCCCGTGACCATCTCGTAGAGCACACAACCGAACGAGAAGATGTCTGAGCGGTGATCCACGCTCTGCCCACGCACCTGCTCCGGCGACATGTACCCGGCTGTTCCCATCACGATGCCGGGGTCGGTACGCTCCAGCACCGTTGGCGCAACCGATCGCTCTGCCTGCTCGCGCTTCGGGACGAGCTTTGCGACCCCGAAGTCGAGGATCTTCGCCTGCCCATCTCTTGTGACGAAGATGTTCTCCGGCTTGAGGTCCCGGTGGACGATCCCTTTCTCATGGGCAGCCGCAAGGCCGGAGGCGACCTGGATCGCCACCCCGAGCACCTTGCGCGGGGGCAGGGGAGAACCGGTCAGCTTCTCCCGCAGACTCTCGCCCTCGAGCAGCTCCGTGACGATGTAGGGGGCGCCCTCATGGCTGCCGATGTCGTGAATCGCGAGGATGTTGGGATGATCCAGCGCGGCGACCGCACGTGCCTCCTGCTCGAACCGACGCAGCCGGTCGGGGTCGGCAGCGACCTGGGCCGGCAATACCTTGATCGCGACGTCCCGTCCAAGGCGGGTGTCGCGGGCCTTGTAGACCTCCCCCATGCCGCCCGCGCCAATCAGGGCGACGACCTCGTACGGGCCGAGCCGGGTGCCGGGCGTCACCATGAGATCCCTCGCTTCCCTCGGGATTTCGCCTGCGGGCTCCCGCTCCGCTCACGCCCGCAAAACGGCTCAACCTCACCCATGCCCCCCGCACCGAGCAAGGCGACGATCTCGTACGGACCCAGGTGAGCACCCGGCTGCAATGTTTTGGTCCTTTCTGGGCTCGATTGTAGTCCGTTTCGGCTGGGAGGGATGGTCCGGATTCCACGTCCATTCGTCGCAGATCAGGGCGACGGAAGGCTCATGCGGCGGAGCAGGGCCTGGAATCGAGGGTCGGGGCGCAGCTCATCCCAGTCCCACCCGACGCCGATGTGGTAGAGGGGCGTCTCGTGCCGCTCGTACGCCTTCTCCAGGAAATCGAGGGCGCGCTCGTTGTCCCCGGCGTGCGCGAGCACGCGCGCGACACGAATCGCCGGGTAGTACGTCCGCTGGAAACGGGCCACGAGAGTGTCACCCGCCCGCTTCATGGCACCGCGGTAGCCGCCGTGCGCCCACCCCGCGTCGAGAGCGTCCGCGACCTCGCGGTCGCCGAGCGCGCCGAAGAACCTTTTCGCCTCGGCCAGCGCCTCAGCATCCTCGCCTTTCTTGAAGTATGCCCCCCAGAGACCGAGATGCACGGAGGAGAAGTTGGGCTCCGCCTGCGCCACCCTCGTGAGCTGCGCGATCGCCTCGTCGTAGCGCCGCTCGTACACCAGGTGCCAACCATAGAAGCACCGGTTGAACGAACTGAGCGGGTCCAGCTCCAGAGCCCGTCGCATCTCCACTTCCCACTCCGCGGTGCGCCGCATCGTGACCAGGAAGTCCGCGTACATGAAGTGGGCTTCCGCGGAATTGGGGTTGATCTCTAGGGCGCGCCGAAACTCCTTGTCGGCGGTGGCCCAGTCCCACTCGAGGACCTTGAGGTTGGCGAGCGTGACGTGAGCCTGGGCGAACGTGTCGTCCAGCTCCAGGGCCTTCAGCGCCGATGCCTTCGCACGCGGCATCGCCTCGGACGGGGACACGAGACCCGTGTCCGTGCGGCTCAGCCAGACGCTCGCCATGCCCTCGTGGGCCGGCGCGTAGTTCGGATCCTTCTCGAGCGCGAGCTTGAAGTACCTCTCGGCGTTGTCGAGGTCCTCACGCGAGAGTTTGTACCAGTGGAAGCGGCCCTTCAGGCACGCCTCGTATGCCTCCGGGTTGACCGGACGGGCGCTGGCCAGGCGCGCGTGCTCCTGCGGTGTCAGCTTCAGCCTGATCTCGCGCGTGATCGCCGCGACTACGTCGTTCTCGAGCGCGAGCACGTCGCGCAGGTCGCGCTCGTACCGCTCGCCCCACAGTTGCGCGTCCGTGTCCGCGTCCACGAGCTGCGCGGTGACCCGCACCCGGTCGCCCGAGCGCATCACCGAACCCGTGATGAGCGCGTCCACACCCAGTTCCTTCGCGATCTGGCGCGGCGGCATGTCGGTCTTGGCAAACCGCATCACCGAGCCGCGGGCGATGACGCGCTTGAGCCCGCCGAGCCGCGCGAGGTCGGTGATCAGCGCTTCGTGCAGCCCGGCGGCCAGGTAGTCCTGGCCGGCATCGCCGGAGAGGTTGGCGAGCGGCAGCCCCGCCAGGGAGTTGATGCGCCCTGCACCGGCGCCGCCGAGAATCCGTCCCCGAAGCCCGCCCACGTCGAGAGCCAGCGCCAGCACGGCCAGCGCCACGGCCGTGTTCGCCGCCACCAGCCACGGACGACGGCGCACGGCTCGCGTCAAGGTCGGCCAGAGCAGGACGGCGCCCTCCGACTGCACCGCCTCCAACGCAGCCAGGAGTTCGCTCCCGCGCTGGTACCGCCGCTCCGGCTCCTTCGCCAGGCACTTCTCGAGCACCGCCGCGAGCCGCGTCGGCGCGCTCGCCGGCAAGGGCGCCGGTTCCTCCCTCAGGATGGCCGCCACGGTGTCGGTCGCCGTCGCCCCCCTGAAAGGGTGCTCCCCCGTCACCATCTCGTACAGCACGACGCCGAACGCGAAGATGTCGG
>JALHTD010000153.1 GCA_022865555.1 Thermoanaerobaculaceae bacterium
AGGCGGAGGGTGAGCAGGCCAACCGGGTCAACCAGCGCGTCCTCGAGTACCAGCGCAAGCTCAAGGCAAAGGCCGCTCCTCAGCAGGTTCCGGACAGCAAGATCGTGGCGGATGCACTGGCCAGCGGACGCCGGGTGAAGGCGATGCGGCTGCTGCGCGACGGGCTCGCCAGGGTCCCGGGCGATCCCGAACTGCTCAAGCTGCAGTCGGAGATCACCTCGTACTCGCAGGCGATCCTGGCGCTTGCGGACGGGATAGGCAACCGCAGCTGGGAGACGATCCGTAATCTCGCCGGGCAGGTGTTAAAGGAACACCCCGATGACGCCGAGGTGCGGCAGATCTGGGCGGTGGCGACCTTCAACGCCGCCATCCAGCAGCTGCGAAAGTACCAGGTGGCGCAGGGACATGGTCTGCTCATGGAGCTCACCAAGCAGAGCCCCGACCCCGAGGCACTGAGGCTCGAGGAGCTCGCCAAGAGCTACCTTTCCCGCCCGGCTGACCCGCGCTACCAGATCTTCGTGAGCAACGTTGAGCTTCGGACGCTGGACTGATGCCGCCGCGCACACCGTCCTCAGGGCAACTCGACATCCCGCTGGTCTGGGAGCACGGTCAGGAAGACCCTCGCGCGGACCGCGAGGATCCCGCGCCCGCGCCGCGCAGGCTCTCGCCTTTCGGGGGCACGTGGCGTCTCTGGCTCAGCGTGCTTGCCGATGCCGGGGTCCTGGTGCTCCTCGCGGCGGGCGCCTGGGGTGCCGCTTCGGCGATGGGGGCCGAACTCGACGGCGCCCAGCTGGTGGTGGCTGGTCTTGCGGGGCTCGAGGTCGCCAGCGTGCTTGCGGTGGGATGCCTGTGGGGATGGCGCGCGACCCCCGGCATGCTGCTGGTCAGGGTCTGCTTCTCGCGGCCGATCCCGTGGGGCCGGGCGTGCCGTCTCTGGCTCTACTGGCTGGTTTCGCTGTTGGCCGCCGGTGTCCCGCTGCTGCTCCGGCGCCGGGGGGAGAGCGTGGCGGAGAGGCTGGCAGACGGAACCCTCAGCTTCCGCTCGCTTCCCGAGGGCGCTTGAACACCATGCCGATATGGTCCGTGGCGCCGGTCTTGAAGTTGATCGCGGTCATTCCCACCAGCGCCCACCTTTCGGCTCCCAGGCTGTTGAGTTGCGGCTCGTACACGGGGTCGAGTTGGTAGTTCTCCGAACGGATGTTGAGAATCTTGGACTCCCAAAGGATGTGCGCCATGCCAGCCTCCATGGCCCGCCGGCGGTGTTCACCTTGCTGTGGCTTGGCGGAGTATGACATCGGAGAAGCGCGCCGTGGCTAGCGAAACCCGCCTCTCCGTCGTGGTTCCGGCGTTCAACGAAGAGGGCCGGCTGCCCACCACGCTCGACCGAATCGCGGGTTACATTGCGGGCCAGGCGCATCTGCTCCCGGCCGAGGTGGTCGTCGTCGACGACGGGTCCGGCGACGCCACCGCGCGCATCGCCGAGGGTTTCTCAGGACCGGCCGGGCTCTCGGTCCGAGTCGTGCGCCTGGGCCGCAACCGCGGCAAGGGTGCGGCCGTGCGGGTGGGGCTGGCGGAAAGCAGGGGTGCGTGGGTGCTGGTCTCCGACGCCGACCTCGCCACCCCGATCGAGGAGCTCGGCGCACTGTTTGCGAGCGGTGCGGCGCTCGCCGTGGGCTCGCGTGGCATCAAGCGGGAGCTCATCGTCCGGCGCCAGCCGCTCCCGCGTGACACCCTGGGCCGCGTCTTCAATTTGGCCCTCCGCGCCCTCGGCCTCACCAGCCTTCACGACACGCAGTGCGGCTTCAAGCTGCTCGAGGGTCAATTGGCTCGCCGGCTCGCCGGAGAGCTGCGCTTGGACGGCTTCGCCTTCGACGTCGAGCTGCTGGCGAGAGCGGAGAGGTACGGTGTCACCATCGCCGAGGTGCCGGTACGCTGGTACCACATGGAGTCGTCGCGGGTGCGTCCGCTGCGCCACGGGATGCAGATGCTGCGCGACGCACTGCGCATCCGCTGGTGGCTGTGGACCGGCCGCTGAGCGCCGCCCCGCGAGCAGGTGTCGCCCAGTCGGCCGGACCAGACTACCGACGCCCTGCGGAATCGCTCGTGCTCGAGGGTTGCCCTCTAGCTTGCCAGGACGGCCTCGATCTCGCGCAGCTCACCCTCGCCGAGCTCTGGATGGCTCAACGCGGCGACGTTGTCCTCGAGCTGCTGCACGCTGCTCGCGCCGATCAGGGCCGACGTGACCTGGGGCTTGCGTAGCGCCCAGGCGATGGCCATCTGGGCCAGGCTCCGGCCGCTGCGCCGGGCGAGAGCATCCAGCTTGCGGACCTTGTCGATGCGGGCGTCGACATCCCTCTCGGTCAGCCAAACGCGCTCGGTCTTGGAGGCGCGCGCCCCGGGAGGGATGCCCTTCAGGTAGCGATCCGTCAGCAGCCCCTGCGCCAGGGGCGAGAACGCGATGCAGCCGATGCCCTCCTGCTCCAGGACCTCGAGCAGGCCGTCCTCGACCCAGCGGTTGAACATGTTGTACACGGGCTGGTGGATCAGGCACGGCGTGCCGAGGTCGCGAAGGATTCTGGCCGCCTCGCGGGTTTGTTCGGCCGAGTACGAGGAGATGCCCACGTACAACGCTTTGCCCTGCCGCACAGCGGCGTCGAGTGCCCCCATGGTCTCCTCCATCGGGGTCTCCGGGTCCGGGCGGTGGCTGTAGAAGATGTCCACGTACTCGAGCCCCAGGCGGCGCAGCGACTGGTCGAGGCTCGCGAGAAGGTACTTGCGTGATCCCCAGTCGCCGTAGGGACCGGGCCACATGTCCCACCCGGCCTTGGTCGAGATGACGAGCTCGTCGCGATAAGGCGCGAAGTCCTCGCGGAGGAGCCGTCCGAGCGTCTCCTCCGCCGAGCCGGGCGGGGGGCCGTAGTTGTTCGCCAGGTCGAAGTGCGTGACGCCCAGGTCGAACGCGCGCCGCGCCATCGCGCGGGCGTTCTCGAGGGTGTCCACCCCGCCGAAGTTGTACCACCAGCCGAGTGAGACGGCCGGCAGTTTCAGACCGCTCCGCCCGCAGCGGTTGTAGCGCATCGCCTCGTAGCGGTTCTCGGCTGGCTGATAGCTCATAGAATCCCCAATTCTGGAGCGGCCTCGGCGGCGCGCCGTACGGGTGACACCCGACAGGTGTGGAACCTGCGCGCGGCGCCGTGTTTCCCGGGTCCTGCCTCTACACCTGCCCGTACAGCGGGAACGCCCTGGCGAGCTCCTCGACCTCGCCCTTGACCTGGGCCCAGACTGCCTCGTCCTCGCTGCGCAGCACGCGATCGATGAGCTTCGCGATCGTCTTCATCTCGTTCCGGCCCATGCCGCGGGTGGTGACGGCGGGAGTGCCGATGCGCACGCCGGAGCCGATGTAGGGCTTTCGGGTGTCGAACGGCACGGTGTTCTTGTTGACCGTGATGCCGGCTTTGCCCAGCCGGTCCTCGGCCTTCTTGCCCGAGATCCCGTCCGCCCCCAGGTTGATGAGCATCAGATGCGTGTCGGTGCCGCCCGAGACCATGCGCCAGCCGAACTCCTGGAGCGAGGCGCACAAGACTTTGGCGTTCTCCAGCAACTCGACGATGTACTCGCGGTAGACGGGCTGCAGCGCCTCGGCGAACGCCACTGCCTTGGCGGCGATGATGTGCATGAGCGGGCCGCCCTGCACACCGGGGAACACCGCCTTGTCCAGCGCCTCGGCCAACTCGGCTTTGCACATGACCATGCCCCCGCGCGGGCCGCGCAGCGTCTTGTGCGTGGTGGTGGTGACGTACTCGCAGTGCGGCACCGGGGAGGGGTGCAGCCCGACTGCGACCATCCCCGCGATGTGGGCGATGTCGGCCATCACCATGGAACTCGACTCGTGCGCGATGTCGGCGATGAGCTTGAAGTCGATGGTGCGAGGGTAGGCCGAGGCGCCGCACACGATGAGCTTGGGCCGGTGCTGCCTTGCAAGGTCGCGCAGCGCGTCGTAGTCGATGGTCTCGGTGTCCTGCCGCACCAGGTAGTGGACCACCTTGAACGTCTTGCCGGAGTAGTTCAGTGGGTGGCCATGCGTGAGGTGGCCGCCGTGCGAGAGGTCCATGCCGAACACAACCTCGCCCGGCTGGCAGGTCGCCAGGTACACGGACATATTGGCCTGCGCCCCCGAATGCGGCTGGACGTTGGCGTGGTCGCACCCGAACAGCTGCTTGGCCCGATTCCGGGCAAGCTCCTCGACCACGTCAACGAACTCGCACCCGCCGTAGTAGCGCGTTGCTGGGTACCCCTCGGCGTACTTGTTGGTCATCACCGAGCCCATCGCCGCCAGCACGGCCGGCGAGACAAAGTTTTCCGAGGCGATCAGCTCCAGACCCTCGTTCTCGCGGCGGCGCTCGCTGGCGAGGGCGGTGGCGACCTCGGGGTCGGCCTGGCGGACTGCGGTTTCGAGGAACGAGAAGAAGGCGGTACGCTCGTGCTGGTTCATCGTGATTGCTCCTTGCAAGGCCCGATGTCGTCTGTCTGCCTCGGAGGGTGCTTGGACACCCCACCGGTCGGGTAGCTGCCAGAGTATTGCATCAGTGCTTCCTGACCTCTTGGTCGATCTTCTCGACCCTCCGACCGTGCCTGCCGCCGTCGAATGGGGTGGCGAGAAAGATGTCGAGCATCTGGACCGCGACCCCGGGGCCGGTCGTGCGCCCTCCCATGCACAGGACGTTTGCGTTGTTGTGACGACGGGCAAGCTCGGCGGTGAAGGCGTCGTGGCACAGGGCCGCCCGGACGCCCGGGTGGCGGTTGGCGGCGATCGCCATGCCGACGCCGGTGCCGCAGATGAGCACGCCGCGCTCGGCCTGCCCCTCCTCGATGCGGCGCGCCAGGTGGTGGGCGAAGTCCGGGTAGTCCACGGGGTCCTCGCTGGTGGGCCCCAGGTCAACCACCTCGTGGCCGCTCTCGCGTGCGCGCTCGGCAAGAAGCTCCTTCAGCTCGAATCCCGCATGGTCGGAAGCCATCACGATGATCACGGTTACAGCCTCCCGGCCCCGGCCGGGGCCAGCCCAGAATCGGGATCGTACAACGCCTGGTACTCATCGATAGCATAGCGGTCGCTCATCCCAGCGAGGTGGTCCACGATGATCCGGACGAACCGCGGGTCGGTGTGGTAGTGGTTATCAACCTCACTCGGGATCTGTTTGATCGACAGGTCGCGCAGGTAGGGGCGGCCGGTCTCCTCGTGGAAGCGCAGCAGCACGTAGGTCGGCAAGGTGAGCGGGTTGCGGTAGTAGGCTCGGAAGAGACCGCTCATGACCAGGTGCGCCCGGTGGTCCTGGCGGTTGACCTCCTGGTGGTTGATGATGAACCGGTAGATGAACGCCTTCAGCTCTGCGAAGATCGTGGCCAGCCGGCGCGAGAAAACCACGGTCGCGGCAGGGATCTCGTCGGCGATCGCGAGCCACCCGGCGCGGTCGGCGACCTTGTGCTTGGCCGCGAGCCTGTTCACGTTGCGCGCCGTGGCCTGCACCCCGTCGGTGACGAACATGTGGATGAGACCCCGCTGGAGCATCGCGGCCTTGCGCCACCACCGGCGCTCGCGCCGATACGCCTCGCCCGCGTGCTCGATCACCGTGGCGGCCGCGTCCAGCTTCTCGATCTCCTCGAGGGAGACCGCCTCGGCGTGGAGGCCGTCCTCGAGGTCGTGGGTCTGCTGGGCGATCTCGTCCGCCAGGGCCACGATCTGGCCCTCCAGGTGGCAGGGTTTGGAGAGGCGCAGCCCGTCGCTCGTCGGAAGCGGGAACGGAAAGCGCACCTTCCAGGTGGTGTGCTTGAGGATGCCCTCGCGCACCTGGTCGGTGAGGTTGAGACCGGGGTGGTCGTAGCGCCGCTCCAGCAGGTCCACGACCCTCATCGACTGGTAGTTGTGCTTGAAGGTGCCGACTTCGCGGACAACCCGCTCCGGCAACCGGCACCCCGGCATCTCCCCGGCGAGGATCTGCACAAGGCCGCGCTCCCCGGAGTGGCCAAACGGTGTGTGCCCGAGGTCGTGGGCGAGGCCGATGGCCTCCGTCAGGTCCTCGTTGAGGCCGAGCGCACGTGAGAGCGTGCGGGCGATCTGCGCCACCTCCAGCGTGTGGGTGAGGCGGGTGCGCAAATGGTCCCCAGTGTAGGGTACATACACCTGGGTCTTGTGCTTGAGCCGCCTGAAGGCGCGCGAGTGCAGGATGCGGTCACGGTCGCGCTGGAAAGCGGTTCGGTAGTCGAACTGCCGACCCTCGCTGGGAAGCGGGCGGCGCCTGGTGGCCTCGCCGGAACGCGCGGCGCAGAAGGCCAGTGCGGCGTCCTCCGCCCCCTCGAGGCGGGCGCGCGGACGGATCTCGAGCTCAGCCATGGACCTCTCCGATCTCCGCGAGTACCTCGCCGACGAGGCGGAGCGAGCCCGTCACCAGCGTGGGGTGCTCGGGCGGCAGATCGAGCAGGGCGGCAGCGACGCTGGTCGCGCGGCGGCACCCAGGAAAGACGGCCGCGAGCTCGTCGAGCGGGCGAGCGCGGGGGGAACGGATCGGCGTCACGGTGACTTCGACCACCCGGGGCCGCAGCAGGTCGCCCATGCTCTCGAGCGGCTTGTCGTCCAGACAGGAAAACAGCAGGTTCAGCTTGCCGGAGAGCCCCATGTCGTCGAGCGCGCCGGCAAGTACGGCGATCGCCTCGCGGTTGTGAGCGCAGTCAACCAGGAGCCGGCGGTCGCGGGTCGTACACCACTGCAGCCGCCCCGGCCACGAGACGCCCTCGATCCCGCGCCGCACCGCCTCGGCTGACAGCATCGGGGCGAGGCCGTGCCTCACGAGCGCCACGGCCCCGGCGAGCGCGAGCTCCAGGTTGGCGCGCTGGTGCGCTCCGGCCAGCGGGAGCGCCGCGCTCCCGGTGAGCGAACCGATGCGGAAGGCCACCGCCTGGACACCTGGGGGGTGGGAGCCGACAGCCGACAGCTCACAGTCCCCCCTCCCGCCCAACCCACTTTCAGGGGTGGGGAGGAACCTGTCGGCTGTGAGCTGTGAGCTGTCAGGTCGTACTGTGGCCCACTGCGAGGCGAGCGAAAGGGGCGTGCGCGGGTCGGCGCTCGCCCGGATGACGGGTTCCACCTCGGGGTCCCAGGTCCCCACGATCGCGGTCAGGCCGCGAAGCGCGGCGGCCTTCTCGGCCGCGATCGCAGTTCGCGCCTCGCCGAGCCAATTCTGGTGGTCGGTGCCCACGTTGGTCAGCAGCGCTACCGCCGGGTCCACCGCATTGCTCGCGTCCCAGCGGCCTCCCAGGCCGGCCTCCATCACAGCAACGTCCACCTTGCGCTCCGAAAACTCCATGACCGCGGCGCAGGTGAGGGCCTCGAAGTACGAAAGGTCGGGGAAGGCGTTGAGGCTCGCCACCAGCTCCGTGAGGCGCTCGCGCGGAATCACCGTGCCGTCGGTGCGGACGCGCTCCTCCACGGCGACCAGGTGGGGGGAGGTGTACAGCCCGACCCGGAGGCCGTGGGCCTTAAGGACGCCGGCGAGCAGGGCCGCGGTCGAGCCCTTGCCGTTGGTGCCGAGCACCAGCACCGACGTGAAAGCCCTCTCGGGGCGCCCGAGGGCGTCGAGCGCCCTCTGCATGCGCTCGAGGCCGGGAACGATGCGCTGTTCGAGGCGCGGGGCGAGGAGCGCCTCGGCGCCGGCCGCTAGAGCAGGTGGGAAAGACACCGTGCCAGCGTCTCCTTGAGCTCCTGGCGGGGGACCACCATGTCGAGCATCCCGTGTTCGAGGAGGAACTCGGCGCGCTGGAACCCTTCGGGGAGCTTCTGTCGGATGGTCTGCTCGATCACGCGAGGCCCGGCAAAGCCGATGAGCGCCCCCGGCTCGCCGATGTTGAGGTCGCCCAACATCGCGTACGAGGCCGTGACCCCGCCGGTGGTCGGGTCGGTGAGCACGGAGATGTACGGGAGCCGGGCGGCGTGCATGCGCGCGAGGGCCGTCGCGATCTTGGCCATCTGCATCAGCGAGAGGATCCCCTCCTGCATGCGGGCGCCGCCGGAGCACGAGACCACAACGAGCGGCAGCCGGCTCTTGAGGCAGCGCTCGATGGCTCGGGTCAGCTTTTCGCCCACCGCGGAGCCCATCGAGCCGCCCATGAACGCGTACTCCATGGCCCCGATCACGGTGCGGATGCCGGAAAGCCTGCCCACACCGACCATGACCGCGTCGCAGCGCACGCCCTTCTCCCGCAGGTCGCGCAGCCTCTGCGCGTAGGGCTTGGAGTCCACGAACTTCAGGGGGTCGACGGAGTAGACCGTGCCGAACATCTCCTTCCAGACGGCCCCGTCGAAAAGCTGGGAGAGGCGCGTGCGGGCGGAGACGCGGTGGTGGTGGCCGCACCGCGGGCACACGAACAGGCTGCGCTCGAGCTCCTTGCGGTACAGGGTCTCGCGGCAGCCGTCGCACTTGACCCACAGGCCTTCGGGGACCTTGCTGGCCGGGCGCGCGCCAGGCTCGGAGCGACGGAACCACACCATGGACCCCCGAATCTAGCATCCGCCCCCGGGGTACGCAAGGAAACGGCTCGGAGGAAGCGGCTAGGAGTTGAGATCTGACAGCTTAGCCCGGAAGCCCCAGTTGGGTTCGTGGCGAGAGGGCCGAGATGGCGATGATGGCGGGCGCACGTAGGGGTGAGCGGGCGAGCCGTACTCGGAGCGTACGGCAGCAGCCTGCGATCCCCGAGTACGCCTGCCAGCGCGGCAGAATCGGCCCCCGCAGCAGAAGCCAATTGGGGTTTCCGGGCTTAGAGCAGCACGCCCCCGGTTGCTCGGCGTTTGCTCTTGGCTCTTCCCCGCTCACGTTTTCGCGATGGTTTTGGGAAGCACCGTCGGAGGGCCGTCGTCACGCCAGAGGATGTCGACCTCTACCCTGAAGACCTCGCGGAAGAGCTCGGAGCGCAACACCTCCGGGGGCGGACCGGCCGCCCGGACGCGGCCGTGGTGGAGGACAACGACCCGGTGGGCGATGCGCAGCGCGAAGTTCCAGTCGTGCGCCACCAGCACCGCGCCCACCCCTTCCGCTACGAGCTGGCGCAGAACACCGGCGAGCTCCAGTTGATGGCGCACGTCCAGGGCGGCCGTGGGCTCGTCCAGGAGCAGGAGGCGCGGCTCGCTCGCGAGAGCCCGTGCGAGCAACACCAACTGTCGCTCGCCTCCGGAGAGACGCTGGACGGCGGTAGTGCTGCGCTCCGAGAGGCCGACGCGCGCGAGGGCGGCGTCCACCGCGGCGTGGTCGTGCGGTGAGGGGGGACGCCAAGGCCCGAGGTGCGGTGCCCGACCCTGCTGCACAACCTCGGTCACCGTGACCGGGAAGGCGAAGTTGACGATCTGGGGGACGAACCCGACCTCGCGGGCCACCTCGCGCCGGCGCCAGGCCTGCAGCGCTTTGCCGCGGAGCTCCACGCGCCCGGAACTTGCGGGCAGGATGCCAGCCAGGAGGCGCAGCAGCGTGCTCTTGCCCGCTCCGTTGGGCCCGAGCACGGCCACGCACTCGCCCTCGGCGACCGCGAGGTCGACCTCGCGAACGACCTCGTCGTCCCCGTACCCGCCCGAGAGGGCGCTGGCGCGCAGGAGCGTTGTCATGCCGACCGCCTCAGCAGGGCTACGAAGAACGGCACGCCCAGCAGCGCGGTCACGACGCCCACCGGAAGCTCTGCCGGGGACAGCGCACGTCGCGCGAGCAGGTCGCCCAGCACGGTGAGCGCCGCACCGGCGAGCGCCGCACGCGGCAGCAGGCGACGCGTGCTCCCTCCCCACACCAGGCGGCAGAGGTGTGGCGTCACCAGCCCCACGAAGCCGATCACCCCGGCAAAGGCAACCGCGCCTCCGCACAGCGCCGCCGCCGCCATGAACACCCTCCGGCGCACGGTGGCCACCTCGACACCGAGGGCGGCCGCCGACTCCTCGCCGGTCGCGAGCAGTCCCAGGTCGCGCCCGTGCAGCAGCAGGACGAACGCGGGCACGAGCACGTACGGGGCGAGCCACGCGACCTGACCGGCGGACGCCGAGGCGAGCGAGCCCATCGTCACCGCGATGACGCCGGGCAGACGTGGCGACGGCGCCAGGGCCAGCATCGTCAGGATCGCCGCTGACGCGGCGGCATTGACCGCAACACCGGCGAGAATCATCCGTGTGGGCGACGGTCCGAGTGGGCCGCGGGCCATCCACCAGACCAGGCCGGTCGCAGCCGCCGCTCCTGCCATCGCTGCGGCCGGCACCCCGCCGAGGGCGGCTGCTGGCAGCAGAACGTACGCGGCGGTGGCAGCCGCCGCTCCGCCGCCTGAGATGCCCAGCAGGAAAGGGTCGGCGAGGGGGTTCGAAAGCAGCGCCTGGAGAGCTGCACCGGCCAGGGCGAGCGACGCCCCCACGACCAGAGCGAGGCCGAGACGCGGCAGGCGCAGTCCGAGCACGATCGTGCGCACCTCGGGAGAACCGCCGCCCGAAAGCACCGCCAGGGCCTCTCCCGGGGTGGCGGCGGGTCCGCCAAACACCAGGGCGGCCGCTGCCGCTGCCAGAAGCACCGCCACCAGCGCCAGGTCGGCGCCTCGCCTCACGGGCGTGCCTCCCGCGCCGCGACCAGAGCCTCCAGGGCTGCAGGTAGCCGTGGGCCAGGCCGGTTCGCGAGGTCGGCGGGCAACCAGATCACACGGACGGCCCCCGACACCAGCCTGGAGCCGGCTGCTGAGGCGGTCGTGCGCGCAAGACCCTCCCGCAAGTCACGCTCGTCGGGCACGACCGCGACCTCCAGACGAGGGTCCAGCAGCAGCTCCGGGTTCACCCGCGGGTAGCGGCCGACGGAGGCCGGCGCCAGGTTGGAGAGGCCCGCGCGGTGCAGCATGTCGTCGTGGAAGGTGCCGGGAGCCGCGACGATCAGGGGCTCCCACCACACGACGTACATCGCGGCGCGGCGGGGCAACGCCCGGGCCCTTTCCGTGGCGCGCGCGGAGCGTGCATCTACCTCGCGGGCCAGCCGTTCGCCCTGCGCCGGGTACCCAAGCACGTCGCCGGCCAGGCGGCAGGCTTCGACAAGGCGTGCGAAGGAGGTGACGTCCATGCTGCAGACCCTCGTGCCCAGCTGTCGCAGCCGCTGCACCACCCGCGGGTCGTTCCCCGCGGTGGTCGCGAGCACGACGTCCGGCCTGAGGGCCACGATGGCCTCCGCATCGTTGGGTGCCACCCGCGGGAGCCGAGCGATCTCTGTCGGGTAGTCGGCTGCGAGAGGCACCGCCGCGACAAGGCTGCCGGCGCCGGCGGCGAAGGCCAGCTCGGTAACGTCGGGGGCGAGCGGCACGACGCGGCGGACCGGCCCGCCCGGTACCGCGTCTCCGAGCTGATCGATCACACGTCCGGGTGGTGGTGAAACGCAGGCGAGCTGGAGGACAAGAGCAACGAACCCACACCACCCGGTGTGGGTCCTTCGTCTGTCGGTGACTCGGTGTCCCGGGCTACTCGTTGCCCTGCTCTTCCAGATCGTTGGGGACCCCCAGGCGCTGGCAGGCCGCATCGTACATCTGGCGGGCCGCCTTTTGGGCCGCCTGTAACTCGGTAATGCGCTGCTTGACCCGCTGCAACTCCTCCTGGATCTGTCCCTCGAGGTCGGCGATCTCCTGCCGCGTGACGTTGCGTGTGTCCTCGTAGAACTTGCGTTGCTGATCGTTGAGAACCGACATGAAAGCCTCCTCCATCTCAGAGTCTGAAAAGAATCGCCTGGGTGAAACGCACCTTGACGCGCACGCCGCCCTTGGTGGCTGGCTTGTACCTCCAGGTGCGCACGGCGTTGGCTGCCGCCGCGTCGAGGCCAAAGTCCGGCTTGACCCCGCGCAGCACCTTGACGTCCTGCACGGAGCCGTTCTCGTCCACCAGCACTTCCAGGAACACCGTCCCAACAACGCGTTGGCGTTCGGCAAGCGGCGGGTAGACCGGACTCGGGCTGTAGATCTTCTGTGGCGGGATGACGTCGCCGCCCAGCTCCACCAGGTCGCCCTCCCTCACCGCGGGCTCCGGGGCGGGCTGCTCGGGGGCGGGCGCCAACGCGGCGGTCGCCAACGCGGCGGTCGCCAGGCCCGGAAGGGACGTGGGCGGCGCCTCGGTCGGTGGGGCCGCCGCGGGCGCCGGGCTCGGCTCCTGGGCTGGGGCCGGGGCAGCCGCAGCGGCCTGCGCCGCCACCGCGGCCGGGGCGCCGGCCGCCGACTCCCCCGGTGTCGGGACCACGGCCGCGACGCGGGCAGTTTGCGGTGCGGTGGGTCGACGGCCTGCGGGAGCCGGAGTCGGGTTGAGTATCTCGTTGCTCAGGCGCTCGCGCAGGGCCTGGGTCTGCCTGTCCACCTCCTGCTGCGCCGCCTCCCGAGCCATCTCGATAGTCTCCGGCGCAGGAGTGGCCTCGGGGGACGCGCCGGGGCCCGCGCGCCTGAGCTTGGTGACGTAGAAGATGCCGGCCACCGCGGCCAGGACGACCATCCCGATGACTGCGATCAGCCCCACGCGGCTCTGCCGCGGGGGCGTGAGCACCGGGGGGGTCTCGACAAAGATGTGCTCCCCGGCAGAGGGATGAGGGGCAGGCTTGGGCTTCGGGGGCTGGGCCGCAGGTGGCGGCGCCGGGCGGGGAGGCGGGGTCACCGCCGGGCGCGGGGCCGGCACGCTCGCCGCGCTCACCGGGCGCTCGTGGCCCACGATCTCGGCAAGGAAGGCACCCAACTCGGCCGCACCCGGGGTCGGGCGGATCACCTGGAGCATGTTGCCCAGATCGGACGCGAGCTCGGCCGCAGTCTGGTAGCGCTCTTCGCGGCTCTCCTTGAGCGCCTTCATCACCACGCGCTCGACCTCGGGCGGGATGGCGGGGTCGAACTCGCGCGGCGGGATCAGGCGCGGGGAGCGCACCTGCTCCAGGATCGAGAGCTCGGAGTCGCCGGCGAACCCCTTCCGTCCGGTCAGCATCTCGTAGAGCACGAGCCCGAGCGAGAAGATGTCGGAACGGTTGTCGATGTCCTTGCCCCAGGCCTGCTCGGGAGACATGTACTGCAGCTTGCCCTTGAGCGCGCCGGCCCGGGTGTGCGAGGCCTTGGAGGCGGCCTTGGCGATTCCGAAGTCGCACAGCTTGATGTCCCCGTCGTAGGAGATCAAGACGTTCTGCGGGGAGACGTCGCGGTGCACGAGGGCCATCGCCGTGCCCTGCAGGTCGCGCTTGTGGTGGGCGTAGTCCAGCCCGGCCGCGAGGCGTGACGCGATGAACAGCGCAAGGCCCAACGGCAGGTGCGCCTGCTTCTCCTCCAGCGTCCGCAGGATGGAGCGCAGATCCCTGCCGTCGATGTACTCCATCGCGATGTAGTAGGAGCGCTCGATCTTGCCCAGGTCATAGATGTGGATGATGTTGGGGTGCTGGAGCTGGGCCGCGAGCTTGGCCTCGTCAACGAACATCGTGACGAACTCGTGGTTGTCGGTGAGGTGGGGGAGGATGCGCTTGATAGCCACAATCTTCTGGAAACCCTCGACGCCGCGCATGCGAGCGCGGTAGACCTCGGCCATCCCGCCTGTGGCGATGGGTTCGATCAGCTCGTACTGGCCGAACGGCGTGCCGCTGGGAAGAGGACCCGGGATGCGGTCGACCTCCGGCGCACGCACGCCGGGAGGGGAGGTCGGCCTGGGCGGGGCCGCCGCCGTTTTGGGTGGAGCCTCCACGGGCCTCGGCTGGAGCTCGGGAGGCTGAGCCGCGACTGCCGGCGGCTTCGGCGCCTCCGGGGGCGACGGCGCGGGCTTGGCCGCGGGCTTGGGCTTGGAGATCTCGAGCCCTGAAAGGGTGTCCTCCAGCAACTTGTCGACCGAAACCTCGCCCGTGTCCTTGCGCACCTTGGGCGGCGCCTTCTGAGCCTCCGCGAACGCGCTGGCCAGCGCCTGCTCCACGACAGCATCCGCGTCGGCGGACGTGACCTTCTTGGGTGGCGCCCCCGCGGAGGGCCTTGCCTCGGCGCCGAGCACTGAGGAGGGCTGGAGCCGCTGCGTCTGCGCAGAGGCCGAGGCCTGGTCGTCGCCGAGCAGGTCGCCGAAGAGGTCCTTCGAGGTTACAGTTCCGGCATCCCCGGAGCCGCCGGCGCGCTTCAACGCCTCCAGCACCTCCGCGCGGGTGTCGGCGCTCACGTGCGCCTCGGGGCGCTTGGCCATGAGCGTCCTCACGTGGGCCAGCAGTTCGTCGTTGGAGAAGGGTTTGGCGACGATGTCCTGCGCGCCGAGCTTCTGGGCATCGGCGATGGGGTCCTGGCCGGTGTAGCCGCTCATCAGCACCAGGAACGGGGTGTTTCGCAGGCCGGCGCGCGCGCGAAGCTGCATGATGGCGTCCTCGACCTTGAGACGGGGTAGCACGGACGTGGTCAGGACGCCCTGCGGCTCGGCCTTCGCGCAGGCAGCGACCGCCCCGTCCACGTCCCTGGCGGTCACGACCTGGCAGCCGAGGGGCGCGAGCGCCTCCGTGACCCGCACCGCGGTGCGGGGCTCGTAGTCGAGGAGAAGTATCGCTTGGGTCATGCGTTTGCCGGGTTGCTGGCAGACCTTGATTTCATTGTGCTGGCGCATCCATGGCAAGTCAATAGCGTTTACGGGCAGGCGGCTTGAGCCCACCGTGGTTGTTGCGGTGTACAATCCCCGGTGCGGGGCACCTCGTCCCGCGGGGGTTGGGTATGTCGGGCCACAGCAAGTGGAGCACGATTAAGCACAAGAAGGGCAAGGTCGACGCGAAGCGCGGCAAGCTCTTCACGAAGATCATCCGCGAGCTCACGACCGCGGCGCGCGAGGGCGGGGGCGACCCGGACGGCAACCCGCGCCTGCGCGCGGCCATCGTGGCCGCAAAGGGCGCCAACATGCCCAGCGACACGATGAACAAGGCGATCCAACGGGGCACCGGTGAGCTCCCCGGCGTGGCGTACGAGGAGGTCACCTACGAGGGGTACGGGCCCGGAGGCGTCGCGGTCATGCTCCACGTGCTGACCGACAACCGCAACCGCACGACGGCCGAGATCCGGCATCTCTTCGGCAAGCACGGGGGCAACCTGGGCGAGTCCGGCTGCGTCTCGTTCCTGTTCAAGAAGCAGGGCTACATCATCGTGCCGAGGAGCGCGGGCGACGAGGACAAGGTGATGGAGGCCGCGCTGGAGGTGGGAGCCGAGGACTTCTTCTCGGACGACCCAGAGCTCTACGAAATCTACAGCGCCCCGGAGGACCTCCACAAGGTGAAGACCGGGCTCGAGGCCTGCGGTCTCGCCGTCGAGCAGGCAAAGGTCGACATGGTGCCCGCGACCCAGGTCCGCCTGGAGGACAAGCGCGCCGAGCAGATGGTGCGGCTCATGGAGGCCTTCGAGGACCACGACGACGTGCAGAACGTCTGGGCGAACTTCGACATCGACGCGAAGCTGCTCGAGGTCAGCTGAGCTGGCACGGGTACTCGGTCTGGACCCGGGAACGCGCGTGACCGGGTGGGGTCTTCTCGAGGGTACTCCGCGGACCGTGACCTCCGTCGAGTTCGGCCGCTTTCTCCCCCGCCGTAACCTCTCGCGGCCGGCCGCGCTGGCCTCGCTCACCGAACAGCTCGAGCAGCTTCTCGCACGTCTGGCTCCCGACGTGGTCGTCATCGAGACCCCGTTCACCGGTCGGTTCCCGAAGGCTGCGCTCGCCCTTGCCGAGACACGCGGCGCGCTACTCGTGGCGTTGGGGCGGTGGGGGGGCAGGGTCGTGGAGATCGAGCCGGCGAGGATGAAGGCGGCCGTGGTCGGTCACGGGCGCGCGGAGAAGCAACAGGTTGCGTACGTCATCCGCCACGCATTGAAGCTCTCGAAGGAGCCGCCGGCGGATGCCGCCGACGCGCTGGCGCTCGCGCTGTGCCACGTCCGCAGCGTTTTGCCTTGACGCTCGCAGCAAGCCTATGTTACGTTCTGACGGCGTGGTAACGACAGTGGCACATCACCACAGTCGAGGTCGAGGCGGGGGGTACAGATGGGCGGTGGGCCTCGCCGCACCGGCGCCGCGCTGAGCGCACATGGCACTGCACGGTTCTCTGGCCGACATCTCGCTGCCCGACGTGATCCAACTGGTAAGCGTTTCGGGCAAAACGGGTGTGTTCACCCTCTCCAGTGAGGGTGTCGATGGGAAGATCTTCCTCAAGGACGGACAGATCATCGACGCGACTGCCGGCAAGCTCTCCGGAGAGCTTGCCTTCTACGAGATGGCCACGTGGCGGAAGGGTCAGTTCATCTTCACGGCCAACATCGAGCCCGAGCGCGTCACGGTAACCAAGTCGAACACGAACCTCATGATGGAGGCGGCCCGCCGGTTCGACGAGTTTCGCGTGCTGCAGCGCAAGATCCCCTCCATGGATGTGATCCCGTACTTCCTGCCGCGGGATCCCGCGCAGGACCAGATCACGCTTTCGCCGCAGGAGTGGGCGGTGGTGACGAAGGTCAATGGGCTGCTTTCGATCAAGCAGCTGGAAGAGGCTACCGGCCTGCCGGCTTTCGACGTCTGCAAGGTGCTTTACGGCCTCGTCACCTCCGGCTTGATCTCGATGCGGGCGGTGGAGGATGAGAAGGCGATTCCAGACCTGGGTCCTCCGCTGGGTCCCTCACCGCAGCCCGCGGAGCAGAAGCCCGCCCAGAGCCAGCCGCCTGGGCTTTCGCTGCGCTCGCTGTTCGCGCTGGCCGACAACGTCCGCAAGGTGGCCGATGACTGCGTCGGGCTGTCGGGCTCCATCGCGGTCGAGAAGCAGTACCGCATCGCCCGCGCCGAAATCGAGGCGGGCAAGGGCCTCACGGCCGTGCAGTCACTCGTGGACCGCCTCGCCCGTGCGATCTCTCTGCTGGAGGGCGGCGACAGAGCCGGTGAGTTCCTCCGCAAGGTGCACCCCCTCCTCCAACCTTGACAAGGTAGGCTTGAAGGCATGGAGGCCGAAAGCCACGCCGATCAGAGAGTCAACAGGACGGCGCATTTCAGCCTGGCTCTCGGTCTTTTCCACCTTTCTCTGCTCCGGGCCTCCACGCCTAGGGGGGACGGTGGGCAGGCACGCCTTCAGGCCTGGGTGTGGGGTTAAGGTTCTCGCGGGAGGGAGGCGAGACCGAGCGCCGCCCCGACGGCCGCGGTCAATCCACCGGCCGGGGGCAGCGCCCCGAGCACCCAGTTCTCGATCGCGAGCGTCGGCAGCGTCGGTCGCAGGACGAGTTCCAGCGCCAGGAGCAGGCCGGCCCCCAACACACCGCCGGCCGCCCCGAGCAGCGAGCCGCACACGAGGTACGGCCTGCGGATGTCGCGCTCGTGAGCGCCGATGAGCCTCATGATTGCGATCTCGTCGGCATGGTTCAGGACCAGGAGGCGCACCACCAGAAGCACGACCGCGCAGCACCCGATGAGCAACGTGAGCGCCAGCACGAAGCCCGCGAAGAAGAACCGAGAGACCGCCTGCTCCAGGCGGGCCTGCCAGCCGCGCGAGCTCTCGACCAGCGTGACCTCCGGACGCGACCGCAGGAAGGAAGCGACCGCTTCCTCCTGGTCCGGCGCCACCTCGACCTGGACGATCGACGGGAAGCTGCGCTCGTCGAGCGTGAGGAGAAGCGTGGAGAGCTCCGGGAACCAGCTGGCCAACTCCTCCTGAACCTTGCGGGGCGTCAGGGAAACGGAGGCGAGGGTCGGGAAGCGGCCCTGGAACGCCTCGCTGAGCGTCGCCGCCTCGGCCTGCCCGCGTGCCACGGCCACCACGGTGGTCTGACGGCCGCGCGCCAGCAGCTCTGCTTGCACCCACTGGCGCACACTCCAGAGGACGCCTCCCCAGGCGCTCGCCACCATCACAAGCACGATCGCCACCAGGCCCGCTGGGCCGGATTCGCGCAGCTGACGCTTCACCTCGCGCCAGGAGTGGCGGTTCACGGCACCGACCCCCAGCCGTCCTTCACGACGCTGCCGCGGTCGAGGAACAGCGTGCGCGCGGGGTGGGCCTCGATCAGGCCGCGGTCGTGGGTCGCCACCACCACCGTGGTTCCCTGGTAGTTGATCGTCTTGAACAGCTCGAGCAGTTCGTGCGAGCGCTCCGGGTCCAGGTTGCCTGTCGGCTCGTCGGCGAGGATGAGGTCGGGCTGAAGCACGAGAGCCCGCGCGATCGCGACGCGCTGCTGCTCCCCGCCCGAGAGCTCGTCGGGGAAAGCGCTCATGCGGTGCTGCAGCCCCATCTGTTTCAGCACCAGGTAGGCGCGCCGCTGCTGATCCTTCTCGGGCAGGTTCAGCAGGGACAGCACGAACGTGACGTTCTCCGCCACCGTGCGGCGGCGCAGCAACTTGAAGTCCTGGAAGATCACGCCCAGACGGCGCCGGAAATCTGCGACGTCCCGCCGGCGCATCTTCGGGAGGTCAGAGCCGTTGACCACGATGTGTCCGGAGTCGGGCAGCTCCGCCCGGTAGAGCAGGCGCAGGAACGTGCTCTTCCCGGCGCCCGAGGGACCCGAGAGGTACAGGAACTCGCCCCTCTCCACCTTGGCGTTGACACCCCGCAAGGCCGGGCGGCTGTTGTAGCTCTTGGTGATGCCTTCGAGGTGGATCATGCGGGGGGGAATGGGTGGGTGGTGGCTCCGTGCGTGGTGCCCGACGCCAAGGAGCGCATGTGCCGATTCTGGCTCGCGGTCCTCATGCGTGCGTGGACCTCGAACCGCTTCGTTGGTCTGAGCTCCACCGAGGCCTCCGACAAGTGAGTGTAGCATGGCGTCATGGCCGAAACCGCCGGTGGGAGCGGTGTGATCGAGGTTGCACTCGGCGACTCCCTCGCGCTCTTCGGCGACGCGAGGGACACTCCGCGGGGTCTCGACTCCCGGACGCTCGCGACGGCCGCGGGCGAGGTGGTCGGGCGGCTCACCGGTCGCCTGGTCCCCGTGCTGTACGCGCGCCAGGAGCACACGCGTCTCGCGTTCAGCTTCAGCACCGCCAAGCCACTTCCGGCC
>JALHTD010000154.1 GCA_022865555.1 Thermoanaerobaculaceae bacterium
CTCGCCGACCGGCGCGCTCTCGACCACCTTGGGGTGGCTGCTCACGGTACTTCTCCGCGGCCTGCGATCGCGCCAGGCCGCATGTCCTGGGCACCCCGTGCCGCAGCAGATACCTGTCGGGGCTGCGGGCGTCAAACGCGGCCGACGCCTCGGCAAAAGCCTCGAGGGGCGCGAGAGAACCCCCTCAGGATCCAACGATCCGCCCCGGCTTGTGAAAGAACGCACAATCCTCAAAAGGATTCTAGGGCGTTCCAAACGGCTTGGCAAGGGGTCGAGCCAGCGGATCGGCTCGACCCCTTGGGAGAGCGTGACCCCCAACCTACGCTATGTACTTGCCGCGCGGAGTGTAGTGCGTGTGGAGCAGGTGATGCGCGGTGTGGCCGCACGGCCCGTCGGTCAGAAACTCTTTGTAGAGCCTGGCGATCGCCGCCTCATCGATGCGCACGCCCTGATCAGCCTTCTGCACCGAGCGCCTCGCATTTCGGGGTGACGGTGCCAGCCGAGCGGTTCAAGGGCCGGGGGCTCCGAGAAGCTGCTCCGCACGGCCCCACCTGCATATCCTATGCACCTCCGTGCCTTGAGGACTCAGCCAAATTCCTGACTGGCTGCAGAAATCCTCCCTCGCTTCGGCGCGATCAGGAGCGCCGGCCACCTGCGGGGCCTGTGTGATCGGAGGGTGCCCGCCTACTTCACCTCGAAAAACTTCTCCTTCGGGGCGCCGCAGATGGGACACTTGTCGGGCGGCTCCTCGCCGATGACCGTGTTGCCGCAAACCGGGCAGACCCAGATGCGCCCGGGATCGAGGTCCTTTCCGGACTTCTGGGCCTGGAGCGCCGCGGAATAGAGACCGTGGTGGATCTGCTCCACCGCCATGGCGTCCTTGAATGAGTGCACGGCCGCCTTGTTGCCTTCGGCCTCGGCCTGCGCCACGAAGGCGGGGTACATCTCCTTGAACTCGTAGCCCTCGCCGTCGATGGCCGCTTGGAGGTTCTCCGCCGTGCCCTTGACGCCGCCCATCACGCGCAGGTGGGCGAGCGCGTGCACGGTCTCGGCCTCTGCGGTCGCCCGGAACAGCCTGGCGATCTGCTTGAAGCCGTCGGCCTCGGCCCTCTTCGCAAACGCGAGGTAGGTGCGGTTGGCCTGACTCTCACCCGCAAACGCCGCCTTGAGGTTTTCACTTGTAGCCATCGTCGATCTCCTCTCTCCGGTGGTCTTTGTTCTGCCGGCAGTCCAGAACTCAATTCTGCCATGGAGCGAAACACGAGCAAGACACGGTTGCGGGCGCACCCATGGGATCTCCGTCTCTGCACCCAATCATGGGCTTCTCTCCGCCGCCCGACGGGATTTTACATCACACGTGAAAGCTGGCACGAAGACAATCGCGAGGTCGTGAAAGCGGTCACGAACAGCATGAATTTTTCCGCAGCGAAATCAGCCTCTTTCGTGGGCAATCAGTCTGAACCGCACGCGCTGGTCCTGGCTATTGAGACTCCTTTGACGTTTATGAATCGAGAGAGAGAAGCAGTGATTGACATTCACAGAACCTGGCTCTACTTTGGCGTCAAGTTTTTCGTTGCAGGGGGGAGAGTTTACAACTCAAGTCAAGGAGGTCGCCATGGAGAAGGCATTGGCAAGGCTGACGACGTACGAGCTTTTGCAGGCGCATGGTGTGGACCGGAGGTCGTTCCTCAAGTTCTGCTCCATGATGGCGGCGGCCATGGGGCTCGAAGCCACGGCGGTCGGCAAGGTCGTCGAGGCGCTCGAGAAGAAGCCCCGCATCCCGGTGATCTGGCTGCACGGCCTGGAGTGCACCTGCTGTAGCGAGTCGTTCATCCGGTCCTCGCACCCCATCGCCCAGGACGTGGTGCTCAACATGATCTCGCTCGACTACGACGACACGCTGCAGGCGGCGGCGGGCTTCCAGGTCGAGGAGATCCGCAAGCGGATCATGAAGGAGTACCCCGGCGAGTACATCCTGGCGGTGGAGGGGAACGCCCCCACCAAGGACGGCGGGGTCTACTGCACGGTTGGTGGCCAGACGTTCCTCGATATCCTGCGCGAGACCGCCGAGCACGCCAAGGTCGTCGTGGCCTGGGGCTCATGCGCCTCCAACGGCTGCGTCCAGGCGGCTCACCCCAACCCCACAGGTGCCATGCCGGTCCACAAGCTGATCCACGGCAAGCCGGTGATCAACGTTCCGGGGTGCCCTCCCATCGGTGAGGTCATGACGGGCGTGATCACCTACATCCTCACCTTCGGCCGCCTCCCCGAGCTCGACCGCATCGGCCGTCC
>JALHTD010000155.1 GCA_022865555.1 Thermoanaerobaculaceae bacterium
CGGAGTGCGAGACACCAGTGGTCCGCGAGCCAGGAGAGGTCGCCGTGCGCTGCCCGAACCGGGCGTGCCCGGCGGTGCGGCGTCAACGCCTGTTCCACTTCGTCTCCCGCTCCGGCATGGACATCGAGGGGCTAGGGAGGCGCCTCATTGAGCAGCTCCTCGGCGCCGGCCTGATCTCCGACGCTGCCTCCCTCTGGAACCTCGATCCTGCGCGCCTGGCCGAGCTGCCGCAGTGGGGCGAAAAGTCCGCCTCCAACCTGATCGCGGAGCTCGAGGCCGCGCGCGAGAGGCCGCTCTGGCGCCTTCTCGTTGCCCTGGGGATCCGGCACGTGGGCGAGAGGGCCGCCAAGGTCTTGGCGCCGCGTTTCGGCTCGCTCGAGGCGCTCGCCCGCGCAGGCGAAGAGGCTCTGGAGCAGGTGGAGGGCATCGGGCCGACAATCGCCGCGAGCGTTGTGGCGTTCTTCGCCGACGCGGACAACGCCGGGCTGGTGCGCAGGCTGCGCCAGCGCCGCGTGGACCCGCGAGAGAAGGTTGCGGCTGAGACGCCCGGTTCCGATGCCCTTGCCGGGCAGACCTTCGTCCTCACCGGCACCCTCTCGCGCCCGCGCGAGGAGGTGGCTGCGCTCCTCGAGGGGGCCGGGGCGAAGGTGACGGACAGTGTCTCGCGGAAGACCTCGTTCGTGGTGGCCGGAGCCGAGCCCGGCTCGAAGCTCGGCAAGGCCCGCGAGCTGGGCGTGAAAGTCCTGGGCGAGGCCGGTCTGAAGCGGTTGTTGAAGGAGAAAGGGGTCGCGTGGTGAGCAAGGCACGGGTTGTGCTGGTGGACGACGACGACGGCTCGCGCGCGGCCATGGCGACCGGCCTGCGGCGCGTGGGTTACGAAGTCGCCGACTTCGACGCGGGCGAGCCTGCGCTTGCGGCGCTTGAGCGGGGCGAACAGGCGGACGTGGTGATCACCGACGTGCGGATGCCCGGAATGGACGGCTACGAGGTGGTGCGCCGGGCGCGGGCTCTGCGTCCGGAGATCGCCATCCTCATGGTGACCGCTTTCGGAGACGTGGACGGTGCTGTTCAGGCACTGCAGGGGGGCGCGGACGACTTCCTCACGAAACCGGTGGAGCTGCCGGTGCTGCGCAAGCGCGTCGAGCAGCAGCTCGAGCGGAGGAACCTGACGCGGGACAAGCGCGAGCTTCAGGAGAGGCTTGAGAGTTTTGTCGGTTTCGAGAACATCATCGGACGGTCGCCGGCGATGCAACAGGTGCTCGAGCGGGTACGGGTGGTTGCGCCGGCCCCCACCACGGTGCTGATCGTCGGTGAGTCCGGGAGCGGCAAGGAGCTCATCGCAAACGCCATTCACGAGCACTCGCCGCGCGCCGCCCGACGCTTCGTCGCTCTCAACTGCGGCGCGATCCCCGGGGAGATCCTCGAAGCCGAGCTGTTCGGACACGAGAGGGGAGCCTTCACGGGCGCGCACCAGCGCCGCGTCGGTAAGCTCGAAGCGGCCGACGGGGGGACGTTCTTCCTCGACGAGATCTCCGAGCTCTCCGCTGACCTGCAGGTGAAGCTCCTGCGGGTGCTCGAGGAGCGCCGCATCGTCAGGGTCGGCGGGAACGACGAGATCCCGGTGGACTTCCGCCTGGTGGCGGCGACCAACCGCGACCTCGACGGCGAGGTGGCGAGCGGGCGGTTCCGTCAGGAGCTGTACTACCGGCTCAAGGTGGTGACGCTTTCGCTGCCCCCGCTGCGAGCGCGGGGTGAGGACATCCCGCTGCTGGTCGCGCACTTCGTCGCGCGCTTCAACGCGCAACTCGAAAGGAACGTGGTGCGGGTCGCACCCGAGCTGCTGGCTTCTTTGCGCAGCTACCCCTGGCCGGGCAACGTGCGCGAGCTGCGCAACGTCGTGGAGAACATGGTGCTGTTCTGCCGCGGCGAAGAGCTGACCCTGGCCGACTTGCCACCCGAGCACCGGGAGGGCCGTCCTGTCGAGGTCCGAGAGGCGCCCGGAGAGTGGGCGCCGCGACCGATGGCGGAGATCGAGAGGGAAGCGATCCTGCGCACCCTCGATCTCACCGGGGGTCACCGGGCCAAGGCCGCGCAGCTCCTGGGGATCGGCCTACGAACGCTGCAGCGCAAGCTCAAGGAGTACGGGGCGGCGGCTGTGGGAGAAGAGGTCGAGGAGTAAGTACAATTGCATGTAAGGGAGCGACCATGGAATTGCCGAGCAACGTCTTGGTCTACAGCCAGATCCTGGGACTCTCCGGGACCGCAGGGACGCTGATGGACATCCGCCCCGAGGGGTGCTTCGAGCTGCGGCTGACGAGCCAGGGCAAGCTCCATGCGGTCCTGCTGCCGATCAGCCAAACCGGAATCGTCTTCGCGGAGGCGGAGCCTGAGGTCGTGCTTGAGGACAACATCGAACGGTGAGGGGCAGGCTTGAGGGCCTGAAGGCTTGAAGGCCTGCATCCTCAGAACGCAAGCCTGCAAGCCTGGCTGGGCGGGCGCGTGGGCACGCCTTCAGATCCGCGTGGGGGCGGGGCGGAAAAATGCGTCGGCGAGCACGGCAGCGTGGTCGAATGCCAGCTCGACACCGGCGAGGTCGGAGAACCACCTGGCCTCGCTGGCGTCGTCCCCTCCGCGCGCCACGCCGCTCACCACCCTGCAGAGGTACACCGGTGAGATCGTGTGCCCGCGAGGGTCGCGGTCGGGGGTGGAGTAGACGCCCACCAGCTCGACCGGCTCTACCTCCAGACCGGTCTCTTCGCGGGCCTCGCGCACGCAGGCCGCTTCGCACGTCTCGCCGACCTCCACGAAGCCCCCGGGAAGCGCCCAGCGCCCCTGAAAGGGGGGGTTGGCCCTGCGGATGAGAAGCACGCCGTGGGCCGGGTCCACGAGCAGCGCGTCCACAGCGATCACAGGCGTCTTCGGCATCGCCACGGTCACCTCTCCTGATCCCACATCGGCAACAACCGGCTGTGTCTGCACGCCGAGGCGAGCTTCCCGAGCAGCGACGACGTCGGCACGGTGGGAGCGCCGGCGTCCTGCCAGGTCCAGCCCTCCCTCGCCTCGGCCACCCGATGGCCGGAGAGCCTCGCCACGAAAGGAAGAACGCGGATGTCCCGGTGCGTGATGCCATGGCGGACCGTCGTGGCGGCGGAAAGCGCCCCTTCGAAGCCCGCCGCGCGGCCGAGCGCCGCGGCGACCGTCCCGGGGTCGTCGCCGTCGGAGAGCACCGCGAACGGCGGCAGCCAGAGGCCGAGAAGCACCGGGCCCTGCTCCACGCGCCGCAGCAGCACGCGACCGTCCTCGCGCTCCAGCCAGGCCGCGACCCCGCGTTGCTCTTCCCGGGACCGCTGGGCCCGCGGGTGCGGGTAGGACTGGGTGCTGCCGGTCGCCAGGGAGGCGCAGGCGGTCGCCAGTGGGCAGCTGCCGCAGCGGGGCGAGGCCGGCGTGCACACCGTGGCCCCAAGCTCCATGAGCGCCTCCCAGACCTCCGGGGTGGGGCTCTCGGCGTGCAGGTTCCCGGCGAGCTCCCGGCCGGCGGCAAGCAGGGCGGGGCTGCCCATCGGCAGTTCGAGTGCGCCCAGTCGCGCGGCGACGCGGGCGACGTTGCCGTCCACGGGAGGCTCGTCGCCGGCAAACGCGAACGCTGCGACCGCGGCGCTCGTGTACGGACCGAAGCCCGGGAGCCTGGCCAGTTCCCGGGCGCTCTGCGGCCAGCCGCCGCGCTCGACGACGGCCCGGGCGGAGGCGTGCAGGAGCCTGGCCCGGCGGTAGTAGCCGAGACCCGAGAACGCGTGCACCGCATCGTCCTCGGCGGCAGCCGCGAGGACCTCCAGGGACGGGAAGCGCTCCATGAAGCGCCGGTACGCCTCGACCACCCGGTCCACCTGGGTCTGCTGCAGCATGACCTCGGAGACCAGGACCGCATAAGGGTCTCGGGGAAACGGTGTTCGCCAGGGCAATTCCCTGCGCGCTGCCCGAAACCACCCCAGGAGGCGCCCCGCGAGCCGCTCCGGCACTCCTGGAGTGTACCGCGCTAGAATTGCCCCGTGCTTGCGAACGCGAAAGATTGCCCGATCTGCAGCGGAACCGGTTTCACCATCGAGACGCGCGAGGGGGTCGAGGTCGCGGTGCGCTGCTCCTGCCGCCACGACGGCCGCTCCGAAGCGCTTCTCGTCGCGGCCCGCATCCCGCCCAGGTACGCTCACTGCACGGTCGAGGGCTTCGAGGTCTGGAGCTCCGACGTGGGGAGCAGGAACCTCCAGTCCATGGCCAAGCGGAGGACGCGCGAGTTCGTCGACTGCTACCCGCGCCTGGAGAAGGGCCTCCTCTACATGGGCAGCGTGGGAACCGGCAAGACCCACCTGGCGGTGGCGGCGCTCAAGGAGCTGATCGCGACCAAGGGCGCGCAGGGGCTGTACGTCAACTTTCTCGAGCTCGTTCAGCAGCTCCAGATGTCGTTCGACGGCGGGGGCGCCAGCCGCGAGGAGATCCTGGGCCCCGTCACCGAGGCCGACCTCCTGGTGCTCGACGAGCTGGGTGCAGGCAGGCTCACCGAGTGGGTGCGGGACCTCCTCTACTACGTCATCAACGCGCGGTACATGGCGCGCAAGGTCACGATCTTCACGACGAACTACCTCGACTCGCCGCAACCGCCCCGCGGCGAGCCGCGTGGGGGCGAGGCCCCGGGGGGCTACCGGCCCGCCTCGCACGACGCGGCGGGCCCGGACCGGTGGCAGGAGACGCTGGCCGACCGGATCTCGGAAAGGTTGCGCTCGCGCCTGTTCGAGATGTGCGAGGTGATCGAGCTGCGCGGTGAGGACTACCGGGCTCGGGGCAGTTCGCGCGGCGAAAGGCGGTCTTGATCCTCGTCCGGGGAGCGTTCGGGCGCAGGGTCCTGGCGGCGGGTCCGGCGCTTGCGCTGGCTGCCTGTGCCGTCTCGCCGAGGGTCGCTCCGCTGCCGGCCCCGCTACCACCCGTAACCCTGACGCCCCGGCCCGCCTCGGCGGCCACGCCGGTGCCCACGCCGGCGCCCACGGAGGCCGTACCCCAGCGCGACGACACGCGTCCCCCGCTGGTGAGGGTCCTCC
>JALHTD010000156.1 GCA_022865555.1 Thermoanaerobaculaceae bacterium
CTCGAGAAGGTGCCACACGAGCTGGAGCGCCATGATGGTTCCCAGGACGTGATGCAGGAACCGGACGCGTTCCACGCCACCGACGATCAGCACGATCCCCTTGGCCCACGCTTCACCGGGGGACTTCTGCGGCATCCCCGTGATCACGAGACCTGCGAAGGTAACCAGCATCACCCAGTGGTTCACGATGTGCCGGGCGGTGAAACGCCGGATCGTATCGACGCGGGGGTTCACGACGACCTCCTGTGACGCCGACGGCCCCAGACGTCCACGGCGATGTAGACCAGGAAGAACCCGACCGTGCCAGGTATGACCAGGCGGTAGAAGACCTTCACCCAGTAGATGAGGGGGTACTTGCTCGGTGACGGTTCGTAATGCCCCGTCCAGGCGGTGAGGAAGCTCGCGGTCGTGTTGGGGTGGCACACCTGACACTTCGCCAGCAGCCGCTCCTTGATGAGCGCGTCACCGGCGGTGCGCACCGACTCCACGTCGTGGTAGCCGTGACAGTCGTAACACACCGCCTTGTTGAGGGGCTGGTCGGGGGACGCCGCCCGGAAAAGCTCAGCCGTGGTGCCGTGGAAATCCGCGACATAGGTGTCATAGACCGTGGTAGAGATCTTGTACTTCGCCATCATGGCCTTGTTGCTGTGACAGCGCCCGCACATCTCGGGTGACACCAGACGGAAGCGCGGGAGAAGCGGATCCAAGGTGCCGTGGGCCTCGTGGCAGTCCACACACGTCGGCACATCGGCGTTGTCCTGCTCGGTGAGCGCCGCACCGTGCACGCTCTTGCGGTACGCGTCGGCAACACGGCCGTGGCACTTCCCGCAGGTGAACGAGATGTTGCGGCGCGCCACGCGGGAGCCTGCCTCGGACGGCGCCAGGATGTCGTGCCCCCCATGGCAGGAGACGCAGGTGGCCGCGAAGTCCAGGCCCCCGAGCTGCACACCGTGGCCGTGCACCCCGACCAGGTATTCACGCTTGTCGTGGCAGTTGAGGCAGCGTGACGCGACGTTCAGCGGGGACATCGCGGAGCGAGGGTCCTTCACGGCACGCACGTCGTGGGCGCGGTGGCACGCCCAGCACGGCGCCCGCAGATCGCTCCCGCCGTTCGGGTCCCGGTGGGTACTCTTGTTGACCTGCTTGAGCTCGTCCTCGTGACAGGTCACGCACGGGCTCTCTTTGAGCATGCCCGCGGGGTGCGGCATCTCCCCGGCTTTCGGGTGGCAGTCCAGGCACGCGACTCCGGCGTGCGGGGCGCCTGCCTCGGGAGCATGTCTGACCAACTGCTCAATCCGCTCCGGCGTGAGCTTGAGGTCCATCGCGCCGGCCGCAGCGGTGATCTGCCCCTTGGAGCCGTGACATTCGAGACAGACGCTGTCGTCGGCCGCCAATCCATGTCCGCAGAGCAGGATGGCGGCCGCGACGGCAAGGAGGTAAGCGACACTTGTCCAGCGTTTCGATTCCATTACTCTCCCCCTCGCGGGTCATGTTCTTTCATTCGCCCATGCTCGTCAAGTCACGGGCAACGAGCCGGGCACCACCGGCAAAATGCTAGAGTGAGCGCCCGGCCGCCGGCCGGGCCGGAGGTTGCTTGCGCCGTTCACTTGTCCTCGTGGCCATCCTCTCTTTGCGCGCCGCCTTGCCGACGGAAGCCGCAGGCCCCGTTTTCAGTGCTGCGGCATCGTGGCAGGGAGCGCCGCCGGCCCCTGGCGTCTCGGCCACCGTGCGCGTGGAGGTCACCGTGCAGCCGGGGTGGCACGTCAACTCCGACGCGCCGACGGATCCCTACCTGATCCCCACGAGTGTCCGGCTGGAGCTGCCGTCGGGGTGGAGCGCCGGCAAGCCAGAGTTCCCCCCCTCCCGCCTGGTCAAGTTCGCCTTCAGCGAGGACAAGCTGGCCGTCTTCGAAGGAACCTTCGTGGTTACGGTTCCGGTGCGGCTGGGCCCCGACGCGGTTCTCCAGGAGTCGCTGCGCGGCGTGGTCGAGGCTCAGGCCTGCAACAACCAGCTCTGCCTCGCCCCCGCCGAGGTGCCTTTCACGGTCGCGTTTTCACGCGGAGGCTCGGCGGCGCCGGCTTCCGGGCAGCCCCCTGCACAGCCGTCGGGCGCCAACGCCGAGGCATCCGGCAAGGGCATCGGGGCCGACTTTGCCCACACCGGCCTCCTGCTCCAGCTCGCCATTGTGTTCCTGGCCGGCCTTGCCCTCAACCTCACGCCGTGCGTCTACCCGTTGATCCCGATCACGGTCGGGTTCTTCGCCGCCCAGCGCGGCGAGGGGCAGGGCCGCCCCTGGCTGCTGGCCCTCGTGTACGTGCTGGGCATGAGCGTCACCTACTCCGCGCTCGGCGTGCTGGCGGCGCTGACCGGCCAGCTTTTCGGGGCCGCGCTGCAGTCCCCCTGGGTCGTGGGGCTCATCGTGGTGGTCCTCCTCGCGCTCGCCGCCTCGATGTTCGGCCTGTGGGAGCTGCGCGTTCCCGCGTGGGCGACGCGCGTCTCGGGAGGCCGCAGCGGGCTCGGAGGCGCGCTCGTCATGGGGTTCGTGGTCGGGCTGGTGGCGGCCCCGTGCATCGGCCCGTTCGTCCTCGGCCTGCTCACCTACGTCGGCCAGCGCCAGGACGTGCTGCTCGGGTTCGCGCTGTTCTTCGCGCTCTCCCTGGGCCTGGGCCTGCCGTACCTGCTGCTCGGCGCCTTCACCGGGGCCATGGAGCGCCTGCCCAACTCCGGGGCGTGGATGATCGGCGTCCGTCAGCTCTTCGGCGTGCTGCTGATCGCGCTCGCCGGCTACTTCGCGAGGCCGTTCCTGCCCTCCCCGTGGGGCGACGCTCTCTTTTCCGGACTCCTGATCGTCGGAGGCCTGTACCTGTTGCTCGTCGCACGGCCGGGTCACGAGCAGCCCTGGGTGGACCGCTTCATGCGTCTGGCGAGCGCAGGCGTCCTGGTCTCCGGCGTGCTGCTGTATCCGGTGCGCGCCCGGACCGCAGCCACCGAGCTTTCCTGGCAGCCCTACCAGGAAAGCGCCGTGGCGCAGGCGCTGGCCAGCGGGCAGCCGGTGGTGCTCGATTTCTACGCCGACTGGTGCTTGCCCTGCAAAGAGCTTGACGAGAAGACGTTCTCCCGGCCCGAGGTGGCGGCGCGCCTGGCCCGCTTCGCACGCTTCAAGGTGGATCTCACCAGGAACGACCCGACCAGCGAGGCGCTTCGTGCCAGGTTCGAGGTGGTCGGGGTGCCGACGATTGCCTTCTTCCGAAACGGCCGCGAGGTCGCCGAGGCGCGCCTCACCGGTTTCGAGCCGGCGCCCGAGTTCCTGAAGCGCCTCGCGCTGGTTATGAAGCAGTGAAGAGTCAAGAATGAAGAGTTGACCGAGGCGGGCCTCGCCGTACCGACTAAGGCCCGCGATCCCAGTCTTGAACTCCTAACTCTTAGCTCTCAACTGCCTTTTCGGCCTCTCCCTCTTCCCAGTGCCACACCGACTGGTCATCGTCGAAGGTCGGGAGGTTGGGCATCCGGCCGCGCGCCGCGTTGGCGCGCCACTCCCAGAGAACGGCCCACTTGAGGTAGGTGCCGAACGCCTGCAGCATGCAGAAGACCAGCCCGGCCATGCCATCGAGGAAACCGAACTGCAGGAC
>JALHTD010000157.1 GCA_022865555.1 Thermoanaerobaculaceae bacterium
CGTCACGGTGTCCGGGAAGACCTGCGGCCCGGAGTCGGTGATGGGGGTGGACGCCGCAAAGATCCAGGGTCTCAACGACACAAACTGGCACGCAGACCTCCGCATCTACAACCCGTCGAGCTTCCCGACCAGCATCACGCTCCAATTCCTGCCGGTGGGCAAGAACAACGTGGATCCGTTCACGGTCGGACCGTACCAACCCCCGCTGCCGCCTAAGGGCACGCTGGTGCTCGACGACATCCTGCAGTGGGTCCTGGACACCTGGAAGCAGGACTTCTCGAAGACGGCGCTGCGGGTCACGTACAGGAACGACGATGACGTCGCGCCCGTCGTTACGATCCGCACCTACAACCAGCGTCCGGACGGCAGCAAGTACGGCCAGATCAACCCCGGGGTGAACGTGGTGCCCGGCACTACGCTCTCTCCGCAGTGGATCACCGGGCTGCGCAACAATGGCATGACTGACGGGTTCCGCACGAACTACAGCATCGTGAACCTGCAGGGGGACGAGGCCGGCGTCGGCGACATCAAGTTCACCATCTTCGACGAGACAGGCCAGAATCTGGGCAGCAAGACGTTCGGCCTGGCGCCGTTCGGGTACATCCAGGACTCGATCAAGAATCTCTTCGGTCCGGCGTTCGAGAACATCGGCACGTTCTCGCTGAAGGTCGAGGTTCCCACGGGCAAGGATGTCCAGGTCTACGCCTCGGTCATGGACAACCACACGGGCGACCCGGTGCTCATCCCGGCAACCACGCCCCCGGACTCGCCGATCTACCTGCCCGCGATTGCTCACAACAGCGGCGAGGCTGGGACCGTCTGGCGCACCGACCTGCAGCTCACCAACGCCGACCCCGACAGCGCGCACACCTGGGAAATCAAGTACACACCGACAGGGAAGGATCCCATCGTGGTTGCACGCCCCATCACGGTGGCGCCCGACAAGAGCGTCTTCATGGACGATCTGGTTTCCTGGGTGCACGGAGGGATGCTGCCGGCGGATGCCGAGACAAAGGGCATCGTGCGCATCGCGCCCACCGACGGCTCGAGCGTCTACCCGATCGTCGCGGCGCGCTCGTTCAATCTCACCCCGGTCGGCACCTTCGGCCAGGGCATCCCGCCGCTCTCAGCCGCCAGGGGGATATCGACCACCTCCGAAAACAGACGCCTGGTGCTCACGGGCATGTCGAGCGAGGACATCGCGCGAACCAATCTGGGCTTCGTCAACATCTCGGAGACGCAGGGCGTGAACTTCGTGGTGTACTTCTACGACGCCAACGGGAACACCCTCAACCCGCCGGGCACGGATGGCCAGCCGAAGCCGTACACGTTCGCGATCGGACCTGGAAGTTGGGACCAGGACAAGCTGGAGAACCGTTTCCGGAATGCCTTCAAGGTCGCGCTGCCTGCCAACCTTTCAGCGATCTCGGCCGAGATCACGGTGAACGATGGCGGGCCGGGCTTCGTGTACGCCTCGGTCATCGACACGCGCACCGGCGACCCCAACTTCATCCCGGCTCAGCCTGTGCCGTAACC
>JALHTD010000158.1 GCA_022865555.1 Thermoanaerobaculaceae bacterium
CGCCGCCGACCTGGTGCCGGGAGGCGCCGGCGTACGGGCCCAGGCCCTCGACCCCGACGGCAAGCTGGTGGACGACTTCCGGATCGTGGAGGCGGAGCGGCAGATCCACGTGCTCAACGCCCCCTCGCCGGCAGCCACCGCGTCCATCAGCATCGGCGAGACGATCGCCGATCTGGCCGGCAAGAGCTTCCACCTGAGATAGGAGCCTGTTCAGGGGAAGCGCGAGAAACGAGCTTGGGGGGCTGCCGCCAGCGGCCTTCCCGGGAAGGAACCACCTGCGCTGTACGCGGCCGCGGCCGGCGCCGGGAATCGGGGTGGGGGATCGTTCGCGTCGGACCTTCGGGAGGACACTGGTCCCCTGGCGAGGGCAGATCCGGGGCGGGCGCAATCCCTGCGCCTGAGACTGAGAATGGCACGCAAGTTGCAGGTGTCGGCCCTGGGTGCATAGACGCATGGGAATCCGTCAACACCATCGCAGGTTACAAAGTCCAACCACCTGCTCCCGGGCAGCATCGCGAAGCTCGAGCCGGGGCACTGGGGAAGGCAAGAAGGGGGTTCGGTCATGAAGGCCACACGGTTACTCGCAACCTTGGCTCTTGTGGCGTCCGCGGCCGGGGCGCAGACTTTCAACATGACGCTGTTGGGAGGCCGCGAGACGGGCGCGGGAGGCGACTCCGGCGGCCGCGGTCTCGCGGTGATCACGATCGACGGAACCACCGTGAGGTACTACCTCTGGGCAAAGGGCATCGCCCAGCCCACGGTGGCCCACATCCACGGCGCGCTCGCGGGGCAAAGCGGGGCGGTGGTCGTGGACCTCGCGCCGACCTTCTCCAGCCCCGCGTCCGGAGTCTTCGTGGCCACCGGCTCCGTGAGCTCCGACGCCGGGACGGTGCAGGCGATCCTCCAGCAGCCCAACGCCTACTACGTCAACATCCACAATGCGTCGTTCCCGGCGGGTGCGATACGTGGACAGCTGCTGGGCGACGGGACCAGCACCCTTGCCTACGCCTCCACGCTGAAGGGGTCGCGCGAGACGGGCGGCGGTGACCTGGCGGGCACCGGGTATGCGGACGCGATCCTGGACGGGAGTACCGTCTACTACTACCTGTGGGTGAAGGGGATCGCGGCACCCACGGCGGCCCACATCCACTCCGGGTCGAGGGGACAGAACGGGTCCGTCGTGATCAACTTCTCGCCTGTGTTCACGAACGGTGTAGCCTCCGGAACCGTGACGTCGGATGCGGGCACCCTAGCCCCGATCGTTGCTCACCCCGACAGGTTCTACTTCAACGTGCACAACGCCTCCTTCCCGAACGGTGCGCTGCGTGGCCAGCTCGGGCCCACCGAGAGCGACGTCTACTTCCCGGTGGTCGCTCGCAACCCCGGTCTTGGGACCAGTATTTTCAAGACCGACCTCCGCATCGTGAACCTCACCGACGAGCAGGCCACGGTCTACGCGGAGTGGTACCCGAAGAGTGCCGGCGGTGCGGCGGGGCCTGCTCAGGTGGCGCAGGTCTCGGTCACGCCGAACGGCGAGGCGGTGGTCGACGACGCGGTGAACGTGCTGTTCGGGGCCAACGACCGCGGTGCGATGCGCCTGCTGTCAGCGTTTCCGATCCGTGCGGTCGTACACAACTTCAACGACCAGCGCGGCGCTGGCTCTGGCACCTTCGGGCTGTCCCTGGATGGGCTCTCCTACGATGGCGCCCTGACCTCGGGCGGCCTGGTGTTCAACTCCCACCGCCCCAAGGCGGACCGTCTCGACTTCCGGACCAACATCGGCTACTTCAACCCCAACCCGTCGGAGGTGGTCGTCACGTTCAACGTCCGCAAGCCGGACGGGACCTTGGTCGGGCAGCCCGGCACGCGGACGATCCCGGGCTGGGCCAACGAGCAGGGGTTCTTCTACCAGACGATACCGGGCATCCCGGCCGACCAGCAGACGCTGGCCAACTTCTACGTGACCTTCACGGCTACAAAGCCGGTCTTCATCTTCTCCGCTGTCGTGGACAACCTTACGGACGACGCTTTCCAGCAGGCAGCGATCTCGGTCCCTGCCGGCGTCACCTCGGTGCCCGGCGCACCGCCCACTGGCTCGATCACGAGCCCCAGCGGCAACGTGACCGTCGCGGCGGGTCAGTCGGTGAGCTTTGTCGGCACCGGCAGCGACCCCAACGGTCTCACCTTCACGGGGCACTGGGACTTCGGGGACAGCGTGAGCGCGGGCGGGCTGTCGGTCACCCACACGTACGTCGCCGCCGGGACGAACACGGTGACGTTCACCGTGACCAACTCCCAGGGCCTGACGAGCACCCCTGACCAGCGCACCGTGACCGTGACCGCAGCGGCGACGGCAACGCTGAGCATGATTCAGGCCCAGATCTTCACGCCGAAGTGCTCGGGGTGCCACCCGCCGAACCAGGGCATGAACTTGGAGGCCGGTACCTCCTTTGGCAGTATCGTCAGCGTGAACTCGTCCGAACAGCCGTCGTTGATGCGGGTAAAGCCCGGCGACCCGGACAACAGCTACCTCTACAAGAAGGTGGCCGGCGCAGCCGGCATCTCGGGGTCCCGCATGCCGCAGGGGGGCCCGTTCCTCACGGGTGCACAGCTTCAGCTCATCCGCGACTGGATCCTCGCGGGGGCACAGAACAACTGACCATGCGACACGCCCCGCTTATTGTTCTTCTTGCTGCCACACTGGCCCTTGCGGGGTGCGGCCAGATGAAGCCCCTCCCCACGGAGCCCGACGGGGGAGGGCCGCCATCCCCCGATGCCACGTTCACCCGGGTGCAGACGGAGGTGTTCTCGGTGTCCTGCGCACTCTCCGGGTGCCACGCCGGCAGTGCCCCCGCGGCGGGGATGAACCTCTCCGCCGGCGCGTCGTACGGGAACATCGTCGGTGTGACCTCGACGGAGCGGGGCGACCTCAAGCGCATCGAGCCGGGAGATCCGAATCGCTCGTACCTCGTCAGGAAGATCCGCGGCGACGCCGACATCGTCGGCTCGCCGATGCCGCTGGTGGGGTCGATCACGCCCGCACAGCGCCAGTTGGTCGTCGACTGGGTGCGCCGGGGTGCGCCGCAGGACTGAGGAGGGGCGATGAGGGGGAAGGTGCTGTGGGTCGCGGTTCTCTGCATGGCCTGGGCGGTCCTCGCACCGTCCCAGGTGCTCCCCGAGCCTCAACTCTACGACCGGCTGATCAACTACCCGACCCATCTCGTGCTGCCGCCCAGCACGCTGCAGGTGCTCTTCACTCACCGGTTCACCCAGAGCATCAGCGACGCGGGCGCCGGCAACCTCTGGGGCCTCGACTCCGCGGCCGACATCGGCCTCGGCCTTGGCCTGGGCTTCGGCCACAACCTGGAGGCGCAGCTCTACCGCTCCTCGTTCCTGAAGCAGTACGAGCTGTCGGGCAAGTGGACGGCGCTCCGCCAGGGTAGTGCCTCGCCGGTCGGAGTCGCGCTTCGCCTGGGCACCGACTACCGGGCGGCCACCGGCGTGACAGACCGCTGGTCCTACTTCGGGCAGGTCGTGGTGGCGCGGCGGGCGGCACCCTGGGTGGACCTCTTTCTGGTGCCCACCTACGTCACCGACACGCCGACGCTCACGAACGCGTTCAACGTCGGCATTGGAGCCTCGTTCCACCTTCCGGGGGTGTGGGACATCGTGACCGAGGTGACGCCGGCCAACCGCGACACGCAGGGTGCGAGCGTGGCCTGGTCGGTCGGCTTCAACATTCGGCTCCCCGGCCACGATTTCTTGATCTACCTCGGCAACTCCCGCGCCACGGTTGCGGACCTGATCGCCGGCTCGGACATTCCGGGCGGGTTCAACGGATCCGACGTGCGGCTGGGCTTCAACCTGCTCCGCCGCTTCCCCGAGTAGGCTCGAAGGCCAGCACACGGTGTCACCGGGAATTGCGGCTTTCCCGCGCCAGTTGGGTGGCAGGGGAGAAGGCGTGACGAACTGGACACCTCGGAGGCGCAACGGCCTCAGGGCGGCCTCCTGCGCCGCGGCCGGGCTTGTGATTATTTCAGCCGTTGCGTGCGGCCGTCGCGCGCCGGCCTCGTCGCCTGCAACTCTCGCACCGGCTACCGCCGCGGACGTGCTCCACGAGGTGGAGCGCTCGCGCGGGAGCGTCGTGCTCGTCAACGTCTGGGCCACCTGGTGCACGCCGTGCCGCGAAGAGCTTCCCGATCTGCTGAGGCTTCACCGTGAGCACGGGGCCAACGGGTTCAGGCTGATCCTCGTGTCGGCCGACTTCGCGAGCCAGCGCCCCGCCGCGGCTGCGCTGCTGGCGAGCCAGGGGGTGACTTTCCCGACCTTCGCCAAGGCGCAGGGCGACCAGGAGTTCATCGACGGGCTGGACAACCGGTGGTCGGGGGCGCTTCCGGCCAGCCTCTTGTTCGACCGCGAGGGGCGCAAAGTCGCCTTCTGGGAAGGGAAAACTTCGTACGAAGAGTTGCTCGGGAAGGTCAAGCCGCTGCTCGACGGCAGCTGAAAGCGAGGAGAGAAGAATCATGGCGCACCCAACTCTGGTTACGGCTCTCGGGACGGTTTTCCTGCTGGTTGGCTCGCAGTTCGGCCTCGCCCTGGCGATCGGCGACCGTGCCCCGGCCGCGGACGTGAAGATGAAAGGCGTGGACGGGCGGGAGCTGAGCATCAAGGAGATCGCGGGCGCGAAGGGCACGCTCGTGATCTTCTCCTGCAACCACTGTCCGTGGGTCAAGGCGTGGGAGGGCCGGATCGCCGAGCTCGGCAACGCCTACCAGGTCAAGGGAATTGGCGTGATCGTGGTGAACCCGAACGACCCCGCGGCCTACCCCGAGGACTCGTTCCAGGCGATGCAGGAGCGGGCCAAGGCGCGGGGCTTCCAGTTCCCCTACGTGGTGGACGCCACCTCCGGCGTGGCGCACGCCTTCGGCGCCACCAGGACCCCTGAGGCTTTCCTCTTCGACGCCGCGGGTGTGCTCGTCTACCACGGCGCCATCGACGACAACGCCGAGAACGTCGCCAAGGTCACCGGGCATTTCCTGCGCGATGCGCTCGAGGCGGTAGTGGCCGGATCCAAACCCGCCGTGGCGGAGACCAAGGCGATCGGCTGCTCGATCAAGTTCCGCAGCAGCTGAGCGGGGCGCCGGCTACTCGGGGACGAGCTTGGTCGAGAGGTAGCGCTCGCCCCGGTCGCAGGCCACCGCGACCACGGTCTTCCCCTCGCCCAGCTCGCGCGCCTTCTCGAGAGCCACCGAGAGGATCGCGCCCGTAGATGGACCGCAGAAGATCCCCTCCTCCCGGGCGAGCCGCCGGGTCGTCTCGAACGCGACCTCGTCGCTGACGCGCCGCTGCTCCGAGATGAGCGACGGGTCCCAGATGGGCGGGACAAACGTGCCGTCAAAGTGAAGCAGCCCCTCGATCTTCGATTTTGGGCTGTCGGGCTCGATGCCGACGACGCTGGCCGGGCTGCCCTTGTCGCGCAGGTAGCGGGCGACGCCCATGAGCGTGCCGCCGGTGCCGGCGCCGGCGACGAAGCAGTCGAGCCGACCCCGAGTCTGCGCCCAGACTTCCGCGCCCGTGCCGTAGTAGTGGGCGAGGACGTTGCCCTGGTTGCCGTTCTGGTTGAGGTAGAAGAATGTGTCGGCGTCCTTCGCGGTCTTTTCCGCCTCCCAGATGTGGGAGTTCTGGTCGGCACCCGAGGTGAGCACGAGCTCCGTCCCCCATGTCTTCATGATCTTGCGGCGCTCGACGGACTTGGTCTCCGGCATGTAGATCCGGGAGCGGTAGCCCTTGAGAGTGGCGACCATCGCGAGGGCGATCCCGGTGTTGCCGGACGAGGCGTCGATGATGATGTGGTGGCGCTTGAGGACGCCGGACTTCTCGGCC
>JALHTD010000159.1 GCA_022865555.1 Thermoanaerobaculaceae bacterium
TCGCGGAGGTGTTGCAGCACGTTCTCCTCGCCGACCGCGTGCGCGGCGCACATGAACGGCGAGTACAGGGTTACAACCACCACGGCTTCGCGCTTGACGGCATTGACAATGCCCTCGACCGCGTCGAGTTGCGGCTTGAAGAAGTCCTCGCCGTAGAGCGGCATCCGAGTCCAGTCGCCGACGCGTTGGATTGCGGGCAGGCGCGGAAAGTTGTGCTCGTACTGGATCTTGACGAAGTCCATCCCGGTGGCACGGAAGAACTCGAGGTGTTTGTCTAGCCCTGCCCGGCCGAAGTGGCAGGAGGGGTCGAAGTGCAGGAAGAACGCCGCGGGGATGTACGTCTGAGGCTTGCCGAGGTCAAGCAAGCCGAGGACGGTTTCGCGCTTGTTCATGGGGACTCCTTCCGTTTCCCGGACTGCATGGTACACAACCACCGGATCGCGAGGTCCATGTAGGGGCGGTCCTTGCTGCCGCCCTAGTTTCTGTGGAGCACGCACTCCGTGCGTGCTGTCATCGCAAGGACGCCGAGCGAAGCGAGGGGGACGACGCGATCCCGTCGTTTTCCGCGAGATTGCTTCGCCCCGTCCTGCCCTGCAGGACGGGACTCGCAATGACAGGCACGCGCGGAGCGCGTGCCCCACAGAGACAGCAGAGCGCTCCAGCCGCGGTGGGATCCTTCGCCCGCCCCGCTACGGCGGAGCGGGCTCAGGATGACAAAGTCACTTGAGGTGGGGGTGGAACTCGATCTCGGCCTTCTCGCCGACGAGCTGTTTGGCGACGTAGACGATCTGGCCGGTGTGGTAGGCCATGTGCTCGACCGCGTGGAGCAGGACGCCGAAACCGGTGCGCGTGATCCCCTGGATGACGAAGGTCTGACGAAGCCTCTCCTCGGGCAGGTCGCGGGTGACGTCCCGGCAGCTGGCCACGACCTCGCGGAGCCGGCCCAGCAGCGCGGCGGCGTCCTCGCCCTCCACGGCGGCGAACTCCTCGCGGCGGTGTCGCTCGAACGGCACGCCGCCGAGTCCCGCCAGCACCCACTGCGAGAGGTTCCCGCACAGGTGGAGGAGGATGTTGCCGACGCTTGTGCACCGCGGGTTGGGCCGCCACCAGAGGTGCTCGGGGGAGAGCAGGCCGACGCACTGCTCGATCTTGCCGAGGTACTCCGCGAAGAGGCGCTGCGCCTCGTGGGTCAGGGCTGGGGATGGGTCGCTCATGAGGTACATGCTAGTCCAGATGCGCTTGAATGTGGGGTCGGCGGTCCGTGCCGGCAGGCAGGTGCAGGGCCCGTGCCCCACATTGGGCCTGCAGATGTGGGGCACGACCGCTGGGACGCAACCCAGGCCGGGCGGGCAACGTAGACGAAACCTGTGTGGTGCGAACCCGGTGAAACCCCGCACATGACGCCGGAGCGTGTATGATCCGCTCCGGTGTGAACGAATACCAGCATCGACCACTGCCGCACAACGATCGATCATCTCGAAACATCAAGGAGACCCCCATGCGAAAGATCCGTGCCGCCGTTGCCTGCCTGGCCCTGATCGCCCTGGCGATTGCCTGCGCTCCGTCGCCGGCCAAGGCCCCGAACCCGTTCTTCACCGAGTGGAAGACGCCTTTCGGCGTGCCGCCGTTCGACCAGATCAAGCCGGAGGTCTTCATGCCGGCGTTCGAGGAGGCGATCCGGCAGCACAACGCGGAGGTCTTGGCCATCGCGCAGGACGCGAAGCCGCCAACGTTCGACAACA
>JALHTD010000160.1 GCA_022865555.1 Thermoanaerobaculaceae bacterium
CCGGGGCCATATGCGGCGACCGGGACATCCACCGCGGTGTGCGCGTACTGGGCCGGGGAGTAGACGCTCCCGGTGGGCACCGAGTTTTCGATTACCCCGGTGAGCAGCACGCCGGTCCCGCCGTCGCGGTCGCCGTTCGGGTAGACGACACGGTCTCTTCCGGCCGCGGCGATGGCCGCCGGGATCGGACGTGGCTGCGGCTGCCAGTCCTCGTACCGGTCTGGCCCGGCCGCGAAGTGGATGATCGGTTTGTGGGCCGGGTTCGGGTCGTCGGGGAAGCCGTCGCGGTTGGCATCGGCGGCATCGGGAAGGCCGCCCGTATCGAATGTGCGCACGTAGTCGCGAGTCCCGAGTCGGGCCGGGTCGCCGACCCCTGGGAGGACCACGCCCCCCGTCTCGTGGTCGGTCACGACGATGACGAGAGTGTCATTGGCCGGGTCGGCATCCTCGTTGGTCGCGTGGGCGAACTCCATCGCCGCAGCCACGGCCCGGTCGAACGCCAGCACCTCCCACACCATGCGCTCCTGGTCGGCGGCGTGGGCCTGCCGGTCGATATTAGCGCCCTCGACGAGGAGGCAGAACCCGCGCGGGTTGGGGGCAAGGACAGCGAGCGCCGCACGTGCCATCGTCTCCAGCGAGGGCTGGTCGGGGAAGTTCTTCACGACGTTGGGGTCGCCGCGATGCTGGACGTCGAAAGAGGTGCTCATGTGAGAGTCGTGGAATAGACCGAGCAGCCGCTGCGGGTGGGTTTTCAGCGCCGCCGCCAGGGAAGTGGCGTCGTACCCAACCGCGAACCCGAGCGCCGAGAATGACTCGAGGGCCCCACCTGGACCCGGCGGGAACGACTTTCTCCCGCCGCCCATGACGACGCGCAGGACCCCCTCCCGCGCAGCCGCGAGGTAGGCGCCGGTCACGGCCCCGTCGCTGCCGCGATCCCCCGTGTGGACAAAGAAGGCCGCGGGAGTGGCGTCCCCCACGGCGGCCGTGGTCACGAGACCCATCACCATGCCGCGGGTGCGCGCGAGCAGGCTGGGGAGCTGCTCCACCCTCGCGTTGTCGTCGTCGCGATCGGGCGTCTCGTCAGGGAACACGCCGATCATCCAGTTGGCCGTCTTGGTGCCGGTTGCGAGAGCGTGCCCGGCGGCGGCCGAGTCCGTCACCAAACCGCTGAGCGACGAGGTGGCGAGCATTCCTGTCACAGGCAGGGTCTCCATCTCGAGGAACCCCCCGGGCCGGCCGTTCTTGATCCCGAACAGAAACGTTCGCGCGGCGACGCGGTGGGCGACGCCCATGCCGTCGCTGACAAGCAGTATCAGGTTCTTCGCGCGCGTCTTCTCGCGGCCCTGCCAGGCCACCGCGTGAATCTCGCGCTCCGCAGCACCGACAACGACACCCTGCTCGTCGCGCGCCTCAGCCTTCACCCGATGTGCGCCCGGGGTCGAGAGACTCACGTCCCGCCGGAGCCAGATACCGCTCCGGGACTCCGATGCGGCGAGCGGGACACCGTCGAGCGTCACCGACCAGGTCAGCGCGCCAGCGCCAGGGAGCGCTGCCCGAATGTCGAAGCGCTGCCCGATCGCGAACCGGCAGTCGGGGGGTGGGGACAAGAGCAGCTCGGCACATTCCGCGCCTGGGCTCACGAGCATGAAGCTTGCGACGACTGCGACGAGACCGTAACGATGCATGGCGCGCTCCCTCCCCGCGGACGCAAAGGTCAGTGCGCAGGATCGCCGATCCGGCGTCGGCCGCCCTCGAGGGCGGCCCGCCGGCAGTCGCCTTCCACATGCCTGGGATTTTTCTGGTATACAGGTCGAAGAATGTCCATCACCTCGCGCATCGTCGAGCTGCTCCGGAGGCTCCCTGCCACCGGCAGCTTCGCCGCGGAGATGGCTTTCTACTTCGCCCTCTCCCTGGTGCCGGTCCTCGGGTTGACCGCCGCGGCAGCGGTGGTCAAGAAGACCACGGAGCTGTGCGAGGAGGGGCGGCAGGCCACGATCCTGTTCTCCCTTTCCGACCACGGGTTGTTCGACCTCGCCGCCTACGAGGCGTACCTCGACGGGACGCTGCCCGGTCAGGGCGACCCGAGCGAGGCGATTGCATCGGCGCTGCGCGCGCTGCCGGAGGTGCGGCCATGATCATCATCCTCGAGCCCGATCTCCCCGACCAAAACGTTACCGTGGATGCGGTCCGCGCCGTGGCCGCGCGTTACCCCGGGGTGACGGTCAAGCCGTACGAGTTCAGGGGGACGACCCACCGCTTCGCCGAGGTCCACCTGCTCGGCTCGACCGCGGCAGTGCCCACCGCCGCGTTCGAGAGCCTGCCGGGGGTCCGCCAGGTGGTGCGGGTGTCGGCCAAGTACCGGCTGGTCGGCCGGCACGACCCCGCCCACGAGACCGTGGGGTTCGAGCACAACGGCGTACACATCGACGAAAGCACCGTGCACATCTTTGCCGGCTTGTGCGCGGTCGACACCCCCGCCCACGTGGACGCGATGATGGCCGCTCTCGCCCGCGAGAGCATCGTCACCACGCGCATGGGCGCCTACAAGCCCCGTTCCTCCCCCTATGACTTCCAGGGGCTCGGCAAGGAATGCCTGCCGTGGGTGTTCGAGACGGCCGGGAAGCACGGCATCAGGCTGATCGCGATGGAGGCCACCGACGCCTCGCACCTCGACGAGATCGCGGAGGCGCTCGAGCGCGCCGGTCACCCCACCGCGGTGATCATCCAGGTCGGCACGCGCAACGCCCAGAACTACGAGCTGCTCAAGCACGTCGGGCGGCAGCAGGCGTTCCCGGTGCTGTTCAAGCGCGGGATGGGGATCACCCTCGAGGAGTCCCTCAACGCCTGCGAGTACATCGCGAGCGAGGGAAACCCGCGCATCATCTTTTGCCTCCGCGGGGTCAAGACGCTCCTGGGGGAGCCCCACCGCAACCTCGTTGATTTCGCCCATGTGCCGGTGGTGCGCCGGCAGACGCGGCTGCCGGTGTGCATCGACCCCTCCCACAGCGTGGGTATCAGCCTGCGCGCCCCGGACGGGCTGCCGGATATCTTCCACGCGGTGGGGCAGGGGATCATCGCGGGTGCCTCGGCAGTGCTCGTGGACTTCCACCCACACCCCGAGCGCGCGCTGTGCGACGGCGGCCAGGCGCTCACCCTCGACATGCTCGTGCCCCTCGTGGAGCACGTGCGCAGGGTCCGAGCGGCGTACGAGGAATCGGTGGCGGCGTTCGCGGGCCGGGCGCCTGCGAAGACGGGCTCTGCACAGTAGAGGAGTCCGGCAGCTCCCGGGATGTAGGCTGATACCAATTCACCGTCCGCTGTAGAGGAATGGCTGTCACTGCGAGGCCCCGAAGGGGCCGAAGCAGTCCCGTTGGTTTCGGCGAGATCGCCACGTCGCCGCTGCGCGGCTCCTCGCGATGACA
>JALHTD010000161.1 GCA_022865555.1 Thermoanaerobaculaceae bacterium
ACCCGGGAAGGGTCCACGCATCGGGTGTGAGCATCACGCCGGGCGTCGCACCGAGCCGCTCGCGAGCCGCCGCGAGACGCGACTGGAAGAGCGGGCAGCCCGCCTCGGCCTCCCGCAGCCACCGGCGCTCCGCCTCCTCGGCCTCATCCAGCACCGCCAGCGCCGCGACATGGGCGCCCAGCCCGCCGCCTGCCCCACGCTGCCAGGAAACGCCGCCTCGCGCCAACTCCGCCACCGCCCCGGCCGCGAACGCCGCCTGGACACCGTCCGCCAGGACCAGCAAACCCCGCCCCGCTTTGCGCACTGCCCCGCTCACGTTCGCGGATGCTAGCACGAGCGAGTCAGGCCTGAGGTCCGGGGCTCGAGTCGTGCGAGATCTGCGGTTGTCGTGACTGAGGCCCTAAGCGCCGAGCCTAGATGAGCCGTTCGTACTCGTGGGGCTGCAGGCGCCAGACCGTGATTCCGCAGAAGCGCTCGCCCTCGGGGCAGAACGGCTTCCGGCCGGCGAGTTGCCGCACCGAGCACGGCGGGAGCAGCCAGCGCCCGATCGCGGGCTCCGCCGCTCTGATCTGCAGCGCCTCGTCCAGGCACGCCTGCCAGATTTCCTCCTGGGCGTTGTAGCAGAGGCGCATCTTGTGCTTGTGGTGGAGGTTCAGGAGATCGGAGGACTCCACGAAGCGGACCGCCAGCGCGTTGGGGAGCAGGTAGGCCGCGGCTTCCACGCTGGCGCCCGCCCGTCGCGCCTCGGCGGCTCCCTCCCACGCCCGCCCAATGGCTTCTTCGAAGACCTCGAGGGCTCCTTCGCCGGCGTGAGCGATCAGTCGCGGGACCACGACGTCGGGCTGGTCGTCCACCACCGCCGCCAGCAGGGGTCGCGCAGCCGGGGTCATGCGGTGGCGCTGGTCCTGGGAGTCGGCGGCGTGCGACAGCTTCTTGGCGAATGTGTAATGGGCGTGGTGGAGGCAGCGGCCGAGCTTCGAGAGGGTCGAGAGGTTGAGGTCCTCCCCGAGCAGCCGGTTCACGCTGGGGTCGAGCACCAGCCGCACCGCCTCCTCGTCGGAGAGGCGCGCTCTCGCAAGACCGAGCACGGCGCGCACCGCCCCCGCCACCTTTCCGACGTTGTCACCGCCGGTGCCGACGAGCCTGGAGGTGAGCCCACCGAGGTCGCGGTCGAACTCGCCCCGGAAAGCCGCGGGCTGTGCGGCGGCGCCGTGGAACTCGGAGAGCAGCGCGAACTCCGGCGTCGACTCGAGGGGCAGCGGTTCCTCGAGCACCGCTGCGAGGTCCGGGTCGTGCTCGAGCGCCGCGCCGACCATGCCCCCCACCACCCGGCGGGTCTCAGCCGGGACGTCGAGCTGCTGGCATGCCCGCCAGTAGCGGAACAGCGTCAGGCACGAGACCGTGTGGAACAGCGCGGTGTGCGTCGCCACCGGGAGCACGGCCCGCGCAACCTCCTGCGCCTTGCGGTCGGTCTGCCTGGCGAGGCGCTTCGGGTGCCTCCGCCACGTCGGGAAACGGCGGAGCAGCTCCGCTTCGGCAATCGGGCAGAGGAGCTCCACGAGACGCCGATACGCCTCGTGCTGGGCGGCGACCGTGGCCGCGAACACCCGTTCGGCCGGCGGCGGCATCTCGGGCACGAACACGTCGTCCGCGGACACCCTCACGTAGCGCTGCGAGACCTGCTCGGAGTTGGCGAAGGGGTGTGCGTGGAGGAACGACCACACGAACTGCCGGCTCACCCGCTCCAGCACGAACAGGAAGTGTGCGTGCTGGAAGGTCGTGTGATGGCCTGCGGCGTAAAGCGATCGAGCCAGGCTGTCCCGCCGCTCCCGTGCCTTGCGGCGCCCATCCTCGTCGAGGTCGGGCCCGCCGAGCACGCTCCCGGGATCCACCGCACCCGAGGGCGACATGCAAGTGCGCGCCGCCGCGACGGCCGTGTCGAGAGGCGCCGGGAACGCCGCCACCAGGCGAACAACGGGCTCGGATCCCATCGCCGCGCATTGTAGCGCGCCGCCGGACGAATGCATTTGAGTCGCCCTTTCTCTGGCGGCCGGCACCAGCCCCGGCTCGTGCTCGAGAAGAGGTGCCGGCGTCGGATAGAATGGCTCGGCTTGTACTGAGGTGCGGCGTGCCGATCTTCGAGTTCCTGTGCCCCATATGCAATCGGATCTACAGCTTCCTTTCGCTGTCCGCGGCCCCTTCGCGTCAGCCGGTCTGCCCCCGCTGCTCCGCCACCAACCTCACACGGGTGCCCTCGTCGTTCGCGGTCAGCGCCAGCAGGAAGAGTCGTGAGGAGAAGCCGAAAGAGACGGGAGGCGCCCCGGACGAGGCCGCGATGGCGCGCATCGAGAACGAGGTGATGCGCATGGCCGGCGAGCTCGGCGAGGCCGACGCGGAGGATCCGCGGATGATGGCGCGGATGATGCGGCGCCTCGCCGAGGTCTCAGGGGAGAAGATGACCCCAACCATGGACGAGATGTTCCGGCGTCTCGAGGCCGGTGAGGACCCCGACGCGCTCGAGGAGGAGCTCGGTCCCCAGCTCGAGGCGGAGATGGGCGAGGAGGGCGGTGAGGGCGGCGCGCCGACCCGCGACGAGGGACTGTACTCGTTGTGAGAGACAGCTCACAGCTGACAGCTGACAGCGCCGACTTGACAAGGTCCTTTCGAACCGGAGATAGCAACGGCCTCGCCGGGCGAAGTACGCGGCTTCCCCGATAGCTGTTTCTCTGTCTGTCTCGGGTCCATGCTGTCGGCTGTCAGCTGTAGGCTGTCCGCGGCATCTACACGGGATCGGTGTCGATCATGATCTCGGTGTGCTCCCCATGGCGCTCCCGGATGCGACGGATCGCGGCCTCGGTGATTTCGTGGGTGCGCTGGAACGAGGTGTTGCGATCCAGGAGCATCCGAAACTCGAAGAACGAGGTCCCGCCGGCGCGGCGCGAACGGAACGCGTGGTAACCCCGCACCTCCGGCGCGACCCCGTGCAGCAACGACTTGACCTCATCCTCCACCTCGCGGGGCAGGCCGCGATCGAGGAGCTCTTGTGCCGCGTCGCGGAGGATCTTGATCGCGCTCCAGATGATGTAGACGGCGATGAGGACCGAGGCTACCGGGTCGAGCCAGCGCCAGCCAAGGGCCCGGTAGCCCACCAAGGCAAGCCCCGCCACCAGGTTGGTCGCAAGGTCGGTCACGTAGTGGAAGGCGTCCGCACGCAGTGCGAGCGAGCGGGTTCGACTGGCCTCGCGCCGCAGGTACGCCACCAGTGCGAGGGAGACCACCAGGCTGGCCGCGCTGATCGCGACACCGGCCTCCGGGTTCGCGATGTGCTCCGGCTTGACGAGGCGCGCGATTCCACGGCCTACCAGCCAGACGCCGGTCATCGCGATGATCACCGCCTGGACCACGCCGGAGAGCGCCTCGGCCTTGTCGTGACCGTAGGCGTGCTCGGCGTCGGGCGGGTCGGCGGCAACGCGCAGGAAGTACGCGTTCAGCCCCGAACATGCAACGTCCATGAGGGAGTCCACCGCGGCCGCCAGCACCGCAAGAGACCCGGTCAGCAGCGCAATCGTGCCTTTGGCGATCGCCAGCAGCAGGGCGGTGGAGGCCGCGACGGTGGCCGCCAGGATCTTGCGCCGCTGCGGCCTCATGCGCCAGCTCCCGGTTCATCGTGCATCAGGGGATCTCGGGGTGCGGACGCCGGTCCGACGCCTGCCGGGTACCATCCCACACCGACCCGCCAGTGAAGCACCTCGAGCTCCTCGCCCGTGACCACCCGGCTCTCGATCGCTGCCGCGAGCCGAGCCGCTGCCTCGGTGTCACAAGCGGAGCCCTCCCGCCGCCGCACCGTCCGGTTGACGAGAGCTGCGCACCGCCGCCGAAACGCTTCGCTCGGCTCGTCCAGCCTCGAGGACAGCCGCAACACGGGGTGGTAGAGCACTTCAGGCTTCCACTGGGAGAGGAGC
>JALHTD010000162.1 GCA_022865555.1 Thermoanaerobaculaceae bacterium
ACCGGCTCGCGAGGAGGGCCCCCAACCTTGCCGACCATCGGCTTCGACACCGACAAGTACCTCGCCGAGCAAACCAGCTCGATCATCGAGCGCAGCCAGAGGCTCGGGAACAAGCTGTACCTCGAGTTCGGCGGCAAGATCGCATACGACTTCCATGCGGCCCGGGTCCTGCGGGGCTACGACCCCAACGTTAAGATCCATCTCCTGCAGGGGCTCAAGGACCGGGCGGAAATCCTCGTCTGCATCTACGCGGGGGACATCGCCCGCAAGAAGGTTCGAGCCGACTTCGGCATCCCCTACGACGTCGATGCCCTCAAGCTGATCGACGACCTGAGGGAGTGGGGTCTGCTCGTGCGTGCGGTCGTGATCACCCGATTCGAGGAGCAGCCGGCGGCGCGAGTCTTCAAGGCACACTTGGAGCGCCGAGGTGTCAAGGTCTACACGCACCGGGCGACGCGGGGGTACCCGACCGACGTGGACCTGATCGTGAGCGACGAGGGGTACGGCGCCAACGAGTTCATCCACACCGAGCGCCCGATCGTCGTCGTGAGCGGCCCCGGTCCCGGGAGCGGCAAGCTGGGCACATGCCTCTCCCAGCTCTACCATGAGCACCGCCGCGGGATCGAGGCAGGGTACGCCAAGTTCGAGACGTTCCCGATCTGGAACCTCCCGCTCAAGCACCCGGTCAACGTGGCGTACGAGGCCGCCACGGTCGAGCTCCGCGACTTCAACCTGATCGACCCGTTCCACCTCGCGGCCTATGGCGAGCAGACGGTGAACTACAACCGCGACGTCGAGGTGTTCCCGGTGCTGTTGCGCATCCTCAATCGCATCACGGGCGGCGACGCGGTCTACCAGTCACCGACCGAGATGGGCGTCAACCGCGCGGGTTTTGCGATCGTCAACGACAACGTGGTGCGCGAGGCGGCCAAGCAGGAGGTGATCCGGCGGTTCTTCCGCTACGCCTGCGAGTACGCCGTCGGCCTGGTCGAGCGAGAGGCCGCGCAGCGCGCCGAGCTTCTCATGGAAGAGCTCGGGATGTGCGCCGAGGACCGGCGCGTTGTTGGCCCGGCACGCGCCGCGGCGGCCGAGGCGGAGGCCAAGGGGAAGGGCAACGAGGGCGTGTTCGTCGGCGCCGCCATCGAGCTGGCCGACGGCGCCATCTCGACCGGGAAGAACTCCCCGCTGCTGCACGCGGCCTCTGCGGTCGTCCTCAACGCCATCAAGCGGCTCTCGGGCATCCCCGACGAGATCCACCTGCTCGCGCCCACGGTCATGGAGTCGATCGCCGACCTCAAGAAGAACATCCTCAAGATGCCCTCGGTCAGCCTCGACCTCGAGGAGACGCTCATCGCGCTGGGCATGAGCGCGACCGCCAGCCCCGCGGCCAAGGCCGCGATGGGCAGGCTCAAGGACCTCGCGGGTTGCGAGTTCCACACCACGCACATCCCGACCCCCGGCGACGAGGCCGGGCTGCGCCGCCTGGGCGTCAACGTCACCTCGGAACCGACGTTCGCCTCACGGTCGTTGTTCATCAGCTGAGAAAACCATGTGGGGCGCGCACGCCGTGCACGCTGGTCCTCCTCCATGTGAGCGCACACACGCCGTGTGCGCCCTCGGATGCTCAATCGAGCCGGAAGACGCTCGCGCGGCGCGCGAGCCCCACAAAGAACCAGCAAGCGAAGTCTCATGTGGGGCGCGCACGCCGTGCGCGCTGGTCTCCCTCGACGCCGCGGCGGGTCGGCTCCTGGCGGGTAACGCGGCGGGGGTGCCGTTGGCCTTTTCCGGAGCCGCGACTCGCTTGCGCCACCCCTGATGGCGCTCTAAGATCACGACGCAGCTTGCGAACGCCTGGGAGGTGCGCCGTGGATCGTCTCGTCCGGAGTGCTCTGGTCTTCGCAGTCCTCGCCGTCGGTCTCGTGCCGACCGCGCGCGCGCAGCAGCCGACGCCAGTCCCCGGCAAACAGCAGGAGGTCAAGAAGGTAGCCATCAAGGCCGGCCGGCTGCTCGACGTCCGGACCGGCAAGGTCGCGACGGACGTCGTGGTGCTCGTCGAGGGCGACCGCATCGCGAGTGTCGGCGGCGCGGTGCCCGCAGGCGTGCCGGTGATCGACCTCTCGGGCCTCACCGTCCTGCCCGGCCTGATCGACGCGCACGACCACATCCTCGGCAACCCGAAGGACTGGTCGTCCACCGCGTGGTTGCGAGCCTCGGCGCCGGAGGCCGCGATCTGGGGCGTGCGCAACGTCCAGGTCCTGCTCGATCACGGCTTCACCGGCGTGCGCGACGCGTGCGAGGCCGTCGGGTCGGAGTACGGCCAGGTCGCGCTGCGCAACAGCATTCAGAAGGGTCTGGTCCGCGGCCCGCGCATCGCCGCGGCAGGCACCTGCATCTCCCTGACCGGCGGGCACGGGGACGAGGACGTCCTCGCGCCGGGCCAGGCGCTGCCGCGCCAGCCAAACATCGCCGACACCGTGGACCAGATCAGCGTGGCCGCCCGGTACGACATCAAGTACGGGGCGGACTGGGTCAAGCTGATGGCCACCGGCGGCGTCATGGATCCCATCAGCGACTTCCGCGTCCAGGAGTTCTCCGAGGAGCAGATGGCGCGCGCGGTCGAGGTGGCGCACCGGGCGGGGAAGCGCGTGATGGCCCACGCCGAGGGCACCGAGGGGATCAAGGCCGCGGTGCGCGCGGGCGTGGACTCGATCGAGCACGGCACCGTCCTCGACAACGAGGGCGCCGAGCTGATGGCCAAACGGGGCACTTGGCTGGTCCCGACGCTGTATACCTTCCAGCGCAGCCCGTCGGTCGCGGCCTCGCTCGGGGCGGACCCCGTCAGCGTCGAGAAGATGAAGGCGATCCTGCCGATGCAGAAGGCGGCTTTCGAGGCGGCGCTCAAGCACCACGTGAAGATCGCATATGGACTGGACGATGACCCGGACTACGTGTCGAAGGAGTTCGATGCGCTGGTGCGCGGTGGGCTCTCCCCGCTCGGCGCCATCCAGGCGGCCACCATCAACGGTGCCGAGCTGCTGGGCTGGACCAAGGACGCCGGAACCATCGAGGCCGGCAAGTTCGCGGACATCGTCGCCGTCAGCGGTGACCCTCTCGCCGACATCTCCGTCATGGAGCGCGTTGTGTTCGTGATGAAGGGCGGCGAGGTGGTGAAGAGCGACCTCGCTCGCCCACGCTGACCGCCCCCTGCAACCGCCAGCCGATCACGGTCCCCTCTCCCAGTGGGAGAGGGAGCAGGGCGTTGCTGCCCTGCGGCACCGTCCGTCCCGGACCCGTTTTCGTGCAGGACCGCCCATCTCGGTCCCCTCTCCCACTGGGAGAGGGACAGGGTGAGGGCCGGTGCCTTCAGGATCGCCGGGTAAGCCCCGCAGGACCCTGTGTCATTCTGAGGCCTGAAGGGCCGAAGAATCTCATCACATCGGCAGCGCCCCTTCTCCTTGACTCCCTCTCCCCCTGGGAGAGGGAGGGGTGAGGGCTCATGCGGTCGCAATCATCCTCTCGGGAGTCCCCGGATGATCTCGACGCAGTGTATGATCTCAACCCGGGAAGGGGAGTCTCCTACGCGCTATTCGTGCCTGATCATCGATCACGACGACACGGCCGTGGACGGCACGCGGCGGGTCCACTACCCCGCGCACCTCAAGGCCATGGAGGTCCTGCGTCCCGGCCTCACGCCCGTCGATCTCGACACCTGGTTTCGCAAGAACTTCGACCCGGGCATCATGGGGTTCCTCCTCGACGAGCTCGCCCTGACGCCCGAAGAGCTGGCCGTCGAGCACGCGATCTGGCAGGAGTTCACCGCGCGCGGGACGCCACACTTCTACCCCGGTTTCCTTGAGGCTCTGGCGGCCTACAAGGCGCGCGGCGGGCACATCGTCGTCGTGTCGCACTCCGAGAGCCACATCATCCGGGGTCACTACGAGGGCCAGGCCGACGGGCACGGCGTGGTGCCCGACCTCGTCTTTGGGTGGGATCTCGAGCCGCACATGCGCAAGCCGAGCCCGTACCCCGTCCGCGAGACGATCCGGCAGCTCCACCTGGAGCCGCGGGACGTGCTGGTCGTGGACGATCTCAAGCCGGGCGTGGACATGGCCAAGGCGGCAGGCGTGGACGCCGCGGCGGTCGGCTGGAGCCACGACATTCCCTCGATTCGCGACTTCATGAAGAGGACGTGCGTGGCCTACTTCGCGACCGTCCCCGAGTTCGCCGAGTTCATCCTGCAGTAGAGCGGGCTCTCCGGCCGGATGCCTGCCTCATCCAGACCGCTCCCTCCGTCGGGAGAGTTGATTGGAATAGACAGTGGGCGGGGACAAGCCGTGCCCCTGCGTTGAGCCGACGGCTATCTATCGTGGGGGACGGGCGGGGACGAACGGCGGTTGCTGCTCGGCGAGACCCATGTCGTCAGCGGCGTAGTAGGCGACGACCATCTGTTGGGCGCCCGGGCGCGTGTAGACGTCGGCGCGCGGCCTCTCGATGACGTCGGCAATCACCTGCGCCACCTCCTGCGCCGTCTGCGCGCCCGGCATCTGGCGGGAGTCGATCCCACCGTGGCGGGCGTGCACGCCGAACTCGGTCGCCACCACGCCGGGGTGCACGGAGCTCACGTGAATCCCAGGGTACTTCTCGCGCAGCTCCATACGGAGGTTCGCGGTGAGCGAGTTGATGGCGTGCTTGGCGGCGCTGTACGCGGATCGGGCGATGGCGAACGGGAGCCGCCCCAGCATCGACGAGACGTTGATGATGTGCCCGCGCCCGCGCTCGCGGAAGTGCGGCAGGACCGCCTGCATGCCGTAAAGCACCGACTTGACGTTGACCTGCATCATCTCGTCGAAGTCCTCGTCGGTCAGCTCGGAGACCGGACGGGTGATGCCCTGCCCGGCGTTGTTGACCCAGACGTCCACATGGCCGAAGCGCGCGAGCGAGGCCGCGAGCGCACCCTGGACATCCTCGCGCCGGGTGACGTCTGCGACGATTGGCAGTGCCTCCGGGCCGCAGCACGTCGCGACCTCGTGCAGCTCCTTCTCGCGCCGTGCGAGCAGCGCCACCCGTGCACCCCTGCCCGAGACCAGCTCGGCGAGGGCAGCGCCGATCCCGCCGCTCGCACCCGTGATGACGATGACGTTTCCGTCCATGTGCCCCCCAACGCTGCTCGGTGGCAGGATACTCCCGGGCCGTCCGGGCGCGCGGGGTCCTCTCCGGCGTCGGTGACGTTGCCGGGGCCAGGCGGCTGGAATTCCCAGGGATCGTATGCGTTTCTTCGGGACTGACAGGAGGTACGCACCTATGAGCACGAAGAAGAGGATCGGCGTGATCGGGTCGGGGGCGGTCGGCCAGGTGCTGGCCGGCGGGTTCGTCAAGCACGGCTTCGAGACCATGGTCGGCAGCCGCGACGTGGCGAAGCTCAAGGAGTGGGCGGCGAAGGCCGGTCCTCTAGCCAGGGCAGGGACGGTGCAGGAGGCGGCGCGGTTCGGTGACATCGTGGTGCTGGCCGTGAAGGGC
>JALHTD010000010.1 GCA_022865555.1 Thermoanaerobaculaceae bacterium
CGCCGGCACGGTTAGCATAGCGGCCGGAGGTGGGTCGTGTCGCTATCCCGGGAAGAGCTGCTGGCCCGTGCGCGGGCCGTGCGGGCCATCGTGCTGGACGTGGACGGCGTGCTCACCGACTCGAGCCTGTTCTACGGCCCGCGAGGCGAGTACCTGAAGGCGTTCTCGGCCCGCGACGGCTTCGCGATCAAGCTGGCGCAGAGCGAGGGGGTCCCGGTGGCGATCCTCTCCGGCCGGCTCGCCGCGGCGGTCAAGGCGAGGCTCGCCGACCTCGGCATCCCCCGCAGGCTCACCGTCCAGGGGAGCCGGGACAAGAAGGCCGACATCGCCACCCTCGCTTCCCGGCTGGGGCTCGGCCTGCACGAGCTGGCCTACATGGGCGACGACATCCCTGACCTCCCGGCACTCGCCTGCGCCGGTCTCGCGGCGTGCCCGGCCGACGCCGCCGAAGAGGCCCGGGAGCTGTCCCACCTCGTCTGCCGGGCCTCCGGCGGGTACGGCGCCGTGCGCGAGCTCGTGAAGCTCGTCCTCGAGGCTCGCGGCCGGTGGGCGGAGCTCATGAAGACCTGGACGGCCGGGACGGCCGCGGGGACGTTCTTCGGGGGAAGCGATGGCAAGTGACGAGTTCTCCGGCAAGGTTGCCCTGGTGACCGGGGCCTCGAGCGGGATCGGCAGGGCCACCGCGATACGCCTGGCCCGCGACGGGGCTCTGCTGTGCCTCGTCGCGCGCGACGGGGCACGCCTCGAGGCGCGGGGGGAAGAGCTGGGCGGCGGGAAGGTCGCGCTGGTGCACCGGGCCGACCTCACGAGCCCCGATCAGCGCGCCAGGGTGGTCCCAGCGTGCGTGGAGCGTTTCGGGCGCCTGGACATCCTGGTGAACGCCGCCGGGGTGATCGGCACGGGGACCGTTGCCGAGGCCAGCCGCGAGACGTGGGACCGGATGCTGGAGATCAACCTCCACGCCACCGTCGAGCTGATGCGCGCCGCCATACCGCACCTCGAGAAGACCGGGGGCTCGATCGTCAACCTCTCCTCGGTGGCGGGGCTGCGCGCCTTCCCCGGGATCACGCCGTACGCCGTGTCGAAGGCGGCCGTGGACCAGCTCACCCACTGCGCCGCCCTCGAGCTGGGGCCCAGGGGCGTGCGCGTCAACGCGGTCGATCCCGGGGTGGTGGTCACCGAGCTGCACCGCCGCGCCTACATGGACGAGAAGGCGTACGCCGCGTTTCTCGAACACTCGAAGAGCACGCACCCTCTCGGCCGCGTCGGGCAGGCGGAGGAGGTGGCCGACGCGATTGCCTTCCTGGCCTCGCCCCGAGCGGCCTGGATAACGGGCGTGAGCCTCCCGGTGGACGGCGGCCGCTCCCAGACCTGTCTGCGATAGCAGGCAGGCCCTATATTGAAGACGTGAGCATGGATCTCGAAAAGGTCGGACCCGGCGTCTGGCAGGTGCCGCCAACCGGCGGCATGCGGGTCCCCGCGCGCATCTACGCGAGCGAGAAGCTGCTCGCCGCGATCCGCGGGGACCAGTCGCTGGTCCAGGCGTGCAACGTCGCGCACCTACCTGGCATCGTCGGCGCCTCCCTCGCGATGCCGGACATGCACGAGGGGTACGGCTTCCCAATCGGCGGCGTCGCGGCGTTCGACGCCGAGGAGGGAATCGTCTCCCCGGGCGGCGTGGGCTACGACATCAACTGCGGCGTGCGCCTGATGCGCACCGACCTGCTCGCCGCCGAGCTCGGCGATAGCATGGCCAAGCTCGTGCACCAGATCCAGCGCGACGTGCCCGCGGGCGTGGGCAGCCAGGGCGCCATCGCGACCCTCTCCGAGCGCGACCTGGACGAGGTCCTGCGCGACGGCGCCGCGTGGGCCGTGCGGCACGGGTACGGCGAGCCGGAGGACCTGGAGCACACCGAGGCGACGGGTTGCCTGCCCGGGGCCGACCCGCGCGCTCTCTCGCGGCGGGCCCGCGAGCGGGGTGCGCCGCAGCTCGGCACGCTCGGCTCCGGCAACCACTTCGCCGAGGTGCAGGTCGTGGACGAGGTCTTCGACGAGAGGGCCGCCGCCGCGTTCGGGCTCGTCCCCGGGTCGGTCACGGTGCTCCTCCACTCGGGCTCTCGCGGCCTTGGCTACCAGGTGTGCGACGACGCCCTTGCCGCCATGCACGAGGGGGCGCGCCGCCACCGCATCGCCCTGCCCGATCCGCAGTTGGTGGCGGTGCCGATCTCATCGCCGGAGGGCAAGCGGTACCTGGCGGCTATGCGCGCCGCGGCCAACTTCGCGTGGGCCAACCGGCAGGTGATGATGGCGCTGATCGAGCGCGCGATGCTGCGCGTCCTCGGCGGCAGCAGGAAGACGCTCGGCTTCCGGCTCGTCTACGACGTCGCGCACAACATTGCGAAGCTCGAGGAGCACGAGCGCGGCGGCAAGCGCCAGCGAGTCCTGGTGCACCGCAAGGGCGCGACCCGCGCCTTCCCTGCCGGTCACCCCGAGGTCCCGGTCGCCTACCGCAAGGTCGGCCAGCCGGTGCTGGTGCCGGGCGACATGGGGCGGGCCTCGTTCGTCTGCGTGGGCACCGACAAGGCGATGGCCGAGACGTTCGGCTCCGCGGCCCACGGCGCCGGCCGCATGATGTCCCGCCACGCGGCGCGGCGGGCGGGCGCCGGGCGCAACATCGCCAGGGAGCTCGAGCAGAGAGGCGTGGTCGTGGCGGCGCGCTCGCCCAAGACGCTGGCCGAGGAGATGCCGGAGGCCTACAAGGACGCCGCGGAGGTCGTGGAGGCGCTGCACGAGTCGGGCATCGCGCTGCCCGTAGCGCGCCTGCGCCCGCTCGGCGTGGTCAAGGGTTAGTCAAACACCGCTATCGACGAGCAGCTCTCTTCCCGACCTTCTCCACCAGAAAATCCGCGAGACGCTCGAGGTAGATCCTGCCCTTCTCCGCGGACGCCTGCCGCGGGTCGCCGAGCACGCCGCTGGAGCTGAGGGTGGGCATCCCGCTCTCGAGGATGACCTTCACCTCACGCTCGCCCAGCGGACCGAGATAGCCGGGGGCGAAGCGCTCGGGCACGACGAGGTCCCGCTCGAGGGCCATCATGATCGAGGTCTCGTTCTCGCCTGCGTGAGCCCCCGACTCCTCGGCGGTGATCCCGTGCTCGGCGGATACCTGGTTCAGGAAACCCGTGAGCCCCAGGAGATCCGTGTAGCCGGTGAACTCGAGGCCCGGATGGGCTTCGCGGGCCTCCACGATCACCTGCTCCACCGTGGCGAAGTTGCCGCCGTGGGTAGGAACGAACACGACCCTCTTGAAACCGGAACGCACGAGACTGTCCACGTAGTCACGGAGGATCATCTTCAGCGTCTCGGGCCTCACCGAGAGCGTCCCGGCGAACGCGAGGTGATGCTCCGACACCCCGACGTCGACCGTCCTCGCCTGCAGAGCGTCGCCGAGCTTGAGAGCGACGAGGTGAGCGACCTCCTCCCCGATCCGCGCGTCGGTCATCGTCGGCAGGTGGGGACCGTGCTGCTCCGTGGATCCCACCCCAACGACTGCGGTCCTGAACCCTCGTTCCATTGCGGCCTTGATGTCCGGCCAGGTCATCTCTTCCATGCGGATGGTTCTCACTGTTTCATCTCCTTTGGCAGCGCGCCGCTGACCTCGGCGCTGCGGATCGGTCTCGTCCAAACCCTGGGGTTCCGGGTCCTGAACTTCAATGGTGCGCCCAAAGAACGAA
>JALHTD010000163.1 GCA_022865555.1 Thermoanaerobaculaceae bacterium
CACCTCGCTCTTCGTGGACTCCGCAATTGCCAAGTGGAAGCTCGGGACGTGGGAAGTCGTGGACAAGGTCCCGATGTCATACTCAATCGGCCACCTGTGCGCCGCCGAGGGTGACGCCTGCTCGCCGAAGGGGAAGTACCTGGTTGGCCTCAACAAGCTCTCCCACGGCCGCCACCTCTCGGTCGGTCCGTCACAGCCCGAGTCGTTGCAGCTCGTCGACATCTCGGAGGAGAAGATGAAGCTCCTCTACGATGCGTTCACCGAACCCGAGCCTCACTACGCGCAAATGATCACAGCCACAACGCTTCACCCCATCGAGGTGTACGCGAAGGAGGACAACAAGCACCCGCTGGCGATCTGGGACATCAAGGACGCCGGGGTTTCGCGCGCCGGAAACAAGGTCACCGTGAAGGTCGTGGAGGTGCGCTCCACGATCTACCCGACCGCAATTGAGGTGAACGAGGGCGACACGGTGACGCTCGCGATAACCAACATCGAGCAGACCACCGACGAGCTGCACGGCTTCGGCCTGCTCGACTACAACTTCAACATCGTGATCGATCCTGGCGAGACCAAGACCGTGACGTTCAAAGCCGACAAGCCCGGCGTGTTCCCGTACTACTGCACCAACTTCTGCTCCGCGCTGCACCAGGAGATGCAGGGGTATCTGATTGTGAAGGAGAAGGCGTGAGGCTCGGTCGCTTGCGGGCGGTGGCGGATTCGCCGCCCACAAGCGACGGGTGGAGAGCGATCATGAGGAAATGGCTTAAGGAATACTCTCGGCTGCTGGACCAGCCGCTCGACGGTCGCCCGCGTCTGCTCTTGCTCGGCACCGTGCTGCTGCTCGTCCCGGCGTACCTCTTCCCCCTCTGGAACATGACCATGTTCGCGCCCCAGTACCCGCACGGGCTGCGGCTGCACATCTACAGCTACAAGCTCGAGGCCGGCAACGCAGGGCAGGACCTCGCCGAGATCAACATCCTCAACCACTACATCGGTATGAGGGACCTGGCCACGTCCGACTTCACCGAGTTCAAGTGGATACCGTTCGTGGTCGGGATCATCGGCTTGCTGTTCCTGCGCGCGGCGGTGCTTGGGAAGATGACGGACCTCGTGGATCTCCTGGTCCTCTACATGTACATCGGTATGTTCTCGCTCTGGTCGTTCGGGTACAAACTCTTCCGCTACGGCCACGACCTCGCGCCGACCGCATCGGTGAAAGTGCCTCCGTTCATGCCGCCGATGTTCGGTTACAAGCAGCTCGCGAACTTCGAGGTCTACTCGTACCCGGGGCCCGCCTCCTACTTCTTGGCCGCGGTCGCCGTCCTCTTGCTGGCCGGGGTGATCATTCATTGGCGCGGCTACCGCAGGACGTCGAAGGCATGAGAGGGGTGACTGGTTGACGGCCGCGGTCCTGCTCGCCCTGCTGCTGGCCGGTACGCAGGAGATGGAGCCTGTCCTGCCGGGCGGTGTCGAGGGGCGCCCGCCTGTGGGACAGCAGTCGCCGCTCCAGGCGAAGATCGACCGTGCGGCGCCCGGAAGCACGGTCGAGGTCGGCCCGGGGACGTATGCCGGTGACGTGTTTATCGATCGGCCGCTGAAGCTGGTAGGCCTCGGTCGGCCCACGCTCGTGGGCTCGGGCGCCGGCAGCGTCGTGCGGGTGCGTGCAGATGACGTCACGATCGAAGGCTTCGAGATCGACGGGCGCGGCGGCGGCGACCTCGGCCGCGACTCCTCCGGGGTCCACGTCGCCGCGCGCCGCGCGACGGTGCGTGACTGCCGCATCAAGGGGACCGTGTTCGGCGTCTACCTGCGCGCCGCGGATGGCAGCCGGGTCGAGCGGTGCAGCATCCGTGGCATCCCGGGCCGGGAGCCCGGCGAGAAGGGCTCCGGGATCCACGTCTGGAACACCGTCGGGTTCCGGCTGGTTGGCAACGAGGTGACCGACGTCCGCGACGGCTTCTATATCCAGTCCTCGTCGCACGGGCTGATCAAGGCCAACGTGGCCCGCGACCTGCGCTACGGCCTTCACTACATGTTCTCCGACGACAACACCTTCGAGGACAACCTCTTCGCAAACGGCGCCGCCGGCACCGCGATCATGTACTCGAAACGGATCATCTTCAGGCGCAACGCGTTCGTTCACAACCGCGGTTTCGCGTCGGTGGGGTTGCTGTTCAAGGCCTGCGAGCACGTGGTGGCCGAGTCGAACCTCATCGCCGACAACGCCCGTGGGATCTTTCTCGAGGGCTCCTACCACAACCGTTTCCGTGGCAACATCGTGGCGGAGTCCGATGCCGCAATCGTTCTCTTCGATTCGTGCGCCGACAACCGCTTTGAGGGCAACTCCTTCGTCGCCAACCTCACGCCGCTCAACTTGGTGGGCCGGCGGACCGACACCGTGTTCGAGGGGAACTACTGGTCAGACAACGACCAACCCGACCTCGACGGTGACGGCCAGAGCGACCGGCCGTACCGTTTGTCGAGCGTGTTCGATCACTTCCGCGGCAACCTCACGGCCGCCGACCTTCTCACCCAGAGCTTCGCTGCGGCTGCCCTCGGTGTCGCTGAGAGGACGTTCCCGGTGCTCGACCCTGTGCCGGTGGAAGACCGCGCCGCGCTGGTACGGCCGCCCGAGCTACCCGACGTGCCTCCGCCGCCGGAGAGGGAGTCCGGGACAAGCAAATCGGGGCTCGTGGTGTCGCTGGCGGCGCTCGTGGGCGGTGCGGCGGTGCTTGTGTGGGGCCGGCGATGATCCGTTTCGACTCTTTCTCCAAGCGATTCGGTCGCACCTGTGCGGTGGAGTCGCTCACGCTCTCCGTAGGTGCGGGCGAGGTGGTCGCCCTGCTCGGGCCCAACGGGTCGGGGAAGACGACCTCGCTGAAGGCCGCAGTCGGGCTGATCCACCCAACCTCGGGGACGGTGGCAATCGGCGACCCACCGAGGCCGGCACTCGAGCCCGCCGCCCGTGCGGTCGTGTCGTTCCTGCCGCAGAAGGTGTTGTTCCCGGATTCGCTGTCGGGACGGGAGGTGGTGGAGTTCTACCGGCGCCTGCGCGGTGTGCCGGCCGAGCGCACCGATGCGGCGCTCCGCTTCGCGTCGCTGAACGGAGCATCGGAAAGAGCCGTGGGCACGTACTCGGGGGGAATGGTGCAGCGCCTCGGCCTGGCCGTCGTCACGCTGCCGGACGCTTCGGTGCTCCTGCTCGACGAGCCCACCGCGTCCCTCGACCCCGACGGGCTGTGCGCTTTCTACGAGCTCGTGGAGGAGAGGCGCGCAAAGGGCAAGTCCGTGCTGTTCACGTCGCACCAGCTGGGCGATGTTGACCGTCTCGCTGACCGCTTCGCCGTTCTGGTGGAAGGACGTTTGGTGGCGGTGATGAGCCAGGGAGCGCTGGCGGAGCGGCTTGCGGAGCGGGGAGTCATGCGCCTGCGCCTGTCGGGACGGCCTTCGACGCTGCTGGACCGGCTGAAGCCCCTGGCGCCGGACGCCCGATGGGCCGGAGACGAGCTCGTGGTCCCCGGACCGGCCTCCCTCCGGCCGGCCGTGCTGGATCGTGTGCGGAGCGAGGGCGTGGAGGTGCGGGGCCTCACCGCCGAGGAGGGGCGTCTGGACCTTCTGTACCGCGAGCTCGTGGGGGAGGAGCGATGAGGCGAGCGTCCCTGGCGGTGCTTCTCGTGGCCATGCTCGCCTCCTGCGGACGCGGGCCGGTGGCACCGGCCCCCCTGGACACCAGGAACGAATCGTGCGCCTGGTGCCGGATGTCGGTCTCCGATCCCCGGTTCGCCGCCCAGCTAGTCGCCCCACGGGAGGAGCCGAAGTTCTTCGACGACATCGGCTGCCTCCGCGACCATCTCGCCGCGACCAAGGAGGTGCCCCGCGGGGCGGTTGCCTACGTGGTGGACCACCGGAGCAGGACGTGGGTCCCCGCCGGCGCTGCCGTCTACACCGAGGTCGCGAGCCTCGAGACACCGATGGGCTCACACCTGATCGCGCACGCGAACGAGACCTCGCGCACCCAGGACCCCGATGCCAGGACCGGAAAGCCGCTGACCGCCGCGAACGTCTTCGGTCCGGCGGGAGTTCCCCGGAGTGAGCCGTGACCACAGGGTCGGCACTCGCCCTGTGCGCCCGACAGGAACTGGTGCTCGCGGTGCGTTCGCGCTGGACCCAGCTCTTCGCAGCGGTGTTCGGCGTCCTGGCACTCACGGTCGCAACCTCTGGGTACATCCTCTCGGGTGGCCACGGCGTGCAGGACTTCGCACGGACCGCAGCCTCCCTCGTGCAGCTCGTGCTCCTGCTCGTCCCGGTCACCGCGCTCCTGATCGGGGTGCTCGCGCTTGCCCCTGATCGAGGGGCGGACGAGCTGCTGTACTCGCAGCCGGTGGCGCGACGGACAATCCTCATGGGCAAGGTTCTCGGTCTGCTCGCTGCGCTTGTCGGTGCCGAGGCGTTTGGTTTCGGGGCCGCCGGGGTGGTGATCTTCTCTCAGAGCGGCAACGAGGGCCTGGGAGGGTTCCTCCTCCTGCAGGTGTGCGCGTTCGTGCTGACCGCCGTCTTCCTCGCGCTCGCCGCGCTGATCGCCGCCGGTTCGACGGGGCGGCGCACCCGGGCGCTCGCACTTGCCCTTGTCACCTGGTTTGTGGCCGTCGTGCTGTTCGACATCGGGATTCTGGGGGTCGCATCGCTCCTGCGGTCGGGACCTGCGTCACGGCTCCTGATCGTCGGGACCCTCGCCAACCCCGTGGACGCGGTGCGCACCGCCGCCCTCCTGGGCATCCAGGGGACCACCGCCTTCGGGCCGGCTTCCCTCTCCTTGCTCCGCTTCTCCCACGGCCCGATGGGTGCCGGGGTGCTTCTGGCGGGCTCGTTGCTGCTCTGGCTCGTCGGACCGCTGGTCTGGGCCGCCCGCCGGCTCTCGAGGGCCGACCTCTAGGTTTTGCTTGTCGCGGCGATGGCGCGTGATCACCGTTGCAGACGCCCGACGGCTCCGGGTCGTAGAATCTTTGTTGATGTTCCTCGAAGCCATCCTGATCGCCTCGACGCTGGCGGCCGGCGAGCCTGAGGTGCCGCCCGGGACGCCAATCGTCGCGATCCGCATCGTGCGCCACGACATCTTCGATACCGACGACGCCGAGACCTCGTCGTGGCCGTACCGTTGGGCGAACGCCCTGCACGTGCTGACGCGCGAGCAGTTCATCCGCTCGATGCTGCTCTTCCGCGTCGGCGACAAGCTCGACCCCACACTCCTCGAGGAGAGCGCGAGGCTGCTCCGGTTCACCGAGTTCCTGAGCCCGGTGAACATCACGGCCCACCCCGCGCCGGGTGGGGCAGAGGTGGTCGTAGAGACCCACGATCAGTGGACCACCCTGGTGGGGGTGAGCTTCGGATTGTTCGGCAAGCGGGTGCACTTCGGGGCCGCTCTCTCGGAGGAGAACCTGCTCGGGTGGGGCAAGGCGCTCGACCTCGAGTTCGACCGCGACCAGGAGCGGACCATCACGACGTTCGCCTACAAGGACCCCTTGTTCCTGGGGAGCCGGTGGAGCCTCATGCTTGCGCACGCGAACGCCTCGGACGGAAAGTCGGACGCCTTTCGGCTCGAGTACCCGTTCTTCGCGCTGGCGACGCCGCGTTCCGGTGGGGTTAGCTGGGGTAAGTTCAACCTGACGGACTACCTGTACTCCGAAGGCAACCAGGTGGTTTCCGGTTTTGCAGACCATCAGGACTTCGAGCTGCGGGGTGGGTTGCGCCTCCCGGGGGGCCGCGACGGCGCGAACCGCGTGACGGCGGGTGTGTTCTACCACCGCGTGAGCTACGACGACTGGACATGGACGGACGGAACGCCGTACCCCACCCCCGAGGGGCACAAGATGTCAGGGCTCCAGGTCGGTTTCGAACGCCAGTCCGGCCGCTGGGTGGTCGCACAGGGG
>JALHTD010000164.1 GCA_022865555.1 Thermoanaerobaculaceae bacterium
GGCTAGAGGCTTGCGCTACCGTCGGGGGCCGACCGCGAAGAGCCGCTCCTGGTCGATTTCGAGCGACGCCACCGTGCAGCGCTGGAGGCTCGGGCCGCAGGTTGCGGTGACGGCATCGCGGAGCCGATCCGGCGGCGGCACCAGCTCGAGGAGCTTTCGCGCCCGAGCCCGCGGCGCCGCGGGCAGGCCCCACATGTAGCCGGTGAAGGCGGAGACTTTCAGCACCTTGCGCTCTCGATCCAACTCCCAGTAGCCGGGTGTCCGCCCGCAGAGCGCGGCGTGGGCCGCCAGCTGCCAGTCCAGGCTGTGAGCCTCGAGGGCGCTCGCGGGCAGCGGCGGGCCGCCCTTCCACCCCGGGTTGAGGTAGAGCGCCAGCCGCGGCTCCCAGGGGGCGCGCCGCACGATCTCGTCGGTCAGCGCCGCGAGGGTGCTCGTGCGTCCGTCGAGCGGGAATGGGACCTCGCGCAGGGCGACTGCGTCGAGCTTCCGGAGCTTTGCCGCCCTGCCCAGGGCGATGACCCAGGCGACGTGAGCGTCCGCCAGGTAGGCGAGCACGTGAGCGTCCGACGGGAAGAGCTCGGGGGTGGAGCCGGGGCCGGAGGTGGCGAGGGCGGCGAGGTAGCCCGCAAGGACCTCCTGACGCGCGCCGTCCCAGCCGGCGCCCGGGGCGGCCCCCGCGAGGGCTCCCAGCACCCCGGAGAGCGCGTCGTGGGTTGCGGGGATGGCCGGGAGCCACGACGGCGGCACGAGGGGCAGCTTCGGGGAGTACGGCGCCGGCGGTGATGCGCAGCCCGCCGCGAGCGTCAGCAGGGCAAGAGCGAAGGGGCCGAAGCTGCGCAGACCCCGGGGTCGTGCCTCGTCCCGTTCGGGCGGTCTCTTGCCCACGCAAGCGATTCTACGGCGCCGTGGGGCTTGCGCCTAGTCGTTGTGCGGGCGGCCCGAGCCGCTGCTGGCGTGCGGAGCCGCTGCGCGCGAAGAACTGCCCCCGGACGATACGGCCCGCGGGGCCGGCGCGCTGTGCGACACGCTGCTCGGCGCGCTGCGCACAACGGCGGCCGGCGCTTGTGAGACGCTCGCCGACCGCTGCGCCTCGCGCGGAGCTACCGCTCGCGAAGCCTCGACGCTGCGGGGCTGGTAGCGGGGCTCTGCGGACTGCGGGCGCACCGGTAGCGCGCGCCGCGCCACGGCCCGCGGAGCCTCGACGCTGCGGGGCTGGTAGCGGGGCTCTGCGGGCTGCGAGCGCACCGGGATCTCGCGCCACGGAATGCTCGTGGAGGAGCGGCCGCTCGACTTCTGCCGCTCCGCCTGGACCCTGTTCCAGAGCCGCTCGCGCGTCCGGGCAAGCGACTCACTCCGTGCCTTCGTGCGCTCTCCCGCCTGCGCAGGCGGGCGCTCCGCGGGCTGCACCTGTGGGCGCTCGGCGGGCGGCGCCTGCGGGGGCTCAGGCGGCGGCGCCTGTGGGCGCTCCGGCGGAGGCGCCTGCGGGGGCTCAGGCGGAGGCGCAGAACCGCGGTTGGGTTCGACGTTGCGGCTGGGCGGTCTGACGCTGTCGCGCGGCGGGTTTGAAGCACCGGAGTTGCCCTGCGTACGCTGCACCACCGGACGGGAACCTCCGCGCGCGGGCGGGTTGTCCACCCCGGTGCGGTACCACCGCTCAGTGACTCCACTGCTTCCGCTTCGTGTGGGCGGGCCCGACACCTGGACCCGCGGGCCGGCTCCGAAGTCGCCGGTGCGTAAGGGCTGCAGGTTCGGGTTACCGAGGGCGACGCGCGGAGACGTCACGCTCTCGCGGCGCAGCACCCTCGAGAGGTCAGGCACCTCGCGCTCTTTGGCTCCGAGGCGGAAGAACGACTCGACCCCACGCTCGGGCAGGCCGCGGGATGGCGGCGTCGTCACCATGGGGCCCGTGCGCACGACGCCGGTGCGGTCGCCGGGCAGGTCGCGCATGAGCCTGTTGGGTTCCAGGCGCACGCGCTCCAGGTGAGTGTTGCCGAACTGCCCCTCAGGCACGATCGTCCACGGCCGAGGGTCCACGTCGGCGAGCCGTACGCGGCCCGAGAAGTTGAACGCCACCTCGGTCCAGCGCCCCGGGTGCATCCACTTGTCACCCCAGCAGTTGCTGCAGTTGTGGTAGTACCACCAGTCGTAGTAGCCCCGCGGGCACCAGCCGACGTAGCCGGGCGTGTAGAGCCAGTGCACCCAGGCTGGGGACCACATCGAATCCCAGCCCCACACCCAGCCGAAGCTGGCGTCGAGGTACCAGGAGCCGTAGTGGAACGGGTACCAACCCCACGGTTCGTAGGAGATCCAAGTCCAGCCGACCGGTGTCCAGTACCAGCGGCCGTACGAGTAAGGCGCCCAGGTCACGTTCACACGCGGCTGCCACATCCAGCTCGAGAACGTGTTCACGTAGACCCAATCGCCGTAGCTGTCGAGCACCGCCGCGCGCCCCGCGGCGCGCGTGTCCACGTACTGCGCGGTGCGTCCGCTGGGCGACGGGTTGCGCCGCTCCTGCACCCAGTTCCAGAAGTCGTCGGTGCGGTCCGAGATGCCCGCCTTCTGGATCTCGCCGCTGGCCGTGACGGTGGCCTCCTCGCCACCGCGCAGGAGCGCGGAGCCGACACCGGCCGGAAGCTCGGCCAGGCCGCTGAACGCCTGGACGCGTATCTCGTTACCGCGGAGCTCCAGCCGGTAGAGCCCGGGCCGGTTCAGGTACACCGTCCCGGCAGGGGAGTCGAGGCGCAGCGTGCCGTCGCCGACCGCAATCGCCGGGATCTCGACTGCCGCCGCGCCCTCGGCGAGGTACAGGGCGCTGCGCGTGGACGAGTCGTCGCGCGAGAAGGCCAGCGCGTCGAAGTCCATCGTCGAGAACTCGTCGACCCACACCGTGCTGCCGTCCGCCAGCTGCACCTCCACCCGTGCACCGCGGGAGGTGCTCAGGCGGTCACCTGCGAGAACCGGCATGTTGACCACGACGTCGAGGGTCTCGCCGGTCTGCGCGGGCTTCAGCGTGGCGTATCGCTCGAGGTAGGAGATGTAGCTCAGCGAGGTCACATCGTCCCCGGCAAAGGCCACCGATGCTGCCGAAAAGAGCGCCAGGGCTGCTGCGATAACCGGAAGAGAGCGTTTCATGGTGCGCCTCCCTTCGCTCCTCGTCCCGGTTTAAGCAAGACGCATGCCACCGAGCTATCTCGAGACGAGCTTGTCCAGCAGAACCTGTTGCTGAACCTGGCGCAGCTTGATCAGGGTGCCCGCGGGGTAGTACCCCGAGCGCAGCGAGACGTTGGTGTAGGTGACGCACCCCGGTCCCATCAGCACGCCGGGGTTGAGCACGGTGTTGCAGCCGGTGCGGCAGCCGTCGCCGAGGACCGCGCCGAACTTTCGGAGGCCGGTGCGGACGGTCTCGCCCGCGTGCTGGAACGTCACCTCCCGGCCGACGTTCTTGACGTTGGAGAGGATGGTCCCGGCACCCAGGTTGACGTCGCGGCCGAGGATACTGTCGCCCACGTAGGCCTGGTGCGGGGCCCGGGCGCCGTCCAGAAGGATGGCCGTCTTCACCTCGGTGTGGGCGCCCACCACGCACCCCTTTCCCAGCACCACCCGCCCGCGCAGGTACGCGCCCGTCCGGATCTCGCACCCCTCGCCCACGATCATGGGGCCGCGGAGCACCACCCCCGGCTCGATGCGGCAGCCCGGTCCGACGAAGATCGGGCCGCCCAACACGTGCACGCCGGCAGGCAGCGGCGACGACGCCTCCCAGCGCTCCCAAGCGGCGAGGTAGGCGCCGAGGGGCTCGCCGAGCGCCTCCCATCCCGGGCGCTCCGGGCGGAACAGGGCCGCGTGCTCGAAGCCGGCGACGGCGAAAAACGTCTCTGCACTGAACGTGCTCATGGGCTTGAGTATAGCGCGGCGAGCACGCTGCGAGGCCGGTCGGCGAAAGACGGTCTACGCTGCCGGGTTGGGACGCTTGACCACGACAAGGGTCTGATCGTCCTCGGGGGTCGGGGCGGCGGCGTACCGGGTGACGGCCTGGAAGACCGTCTGGACAATCTCGGCGGCCGGTTTGTCGGCGTGCCTCGCGACGAGCCTCTGGAGGCGCGCGAGGTCGAACTCCTCCCCGGTCTGGTGGTGGTGGCACTCGGTGATGCCGTCGGTGTAGAGCACCATCACGTCGCCTGGCCGCAGCTGCGCGAAGCCCCGCAGGTAGGTGGCGTCGGGTGAAGGGCCGAGGACCATGCCACCCTCGCGGAGATACTCGATGTTGCCGTCGTCGTGCAGGATGAACGGCAGCACATGGCCTGCGTTGACGTAGATCATGTTGCCGTTCGTCTCCAGTTCGACGAGGAACATCGAGACGAACTTGGAGGCGAGCTTTGAGCGGTTGATGATCGCGTTCAGGCGCTCCACGGTCCGGCCGATCTTGAAATCACGCGTGAGGCCCATGCGCAGGCCGACGTAGATGTCCCGGACCTGCAGCGCCGCCGGCAGGCCGTGGCCCGAGGCGTCGGCGATCACGAGGTCGAACATGTCGTTGGTGATGGGGATGTAGTCGTAGAAGTCGCCGCCCACGACCTCGGCCGGGTGGGAGTCGCCGGCGATGTCGAAGTCGGCGTAGCGCGGAGTGCGCTTGGGCAGGATCGAGATCTGAATCCGCCGGGCATCCTGCAGGATCTCCTCGAACCGCTCCTGCCGCAGCTTCTGGTTGACAGCGAGGCGCACGATGTTGAGCGAGGACTGCAGGTCCTCAACCGAACCTCGCGCGGGGTCCACGTCGAAGGAGATCAGGTAGTCCCCGTCGGCAACGGCGATGGCGGCGAAGCGCTCGCCGGTGCCGAGCTGCGCTTCCAGCACGGGGTCCAACTCGGGGGCGTTCCGGGCCATGACCACCAGGCCGGAGTCGAGAACGGCCTCGATCGGAGCGTAGTCGGGCGGCACGTGGGTTCCGATCGGCGCCGGGTCCGCCGTCCCAAAGACCTGCACGAGCTCGTACTGGCTGCCGTCGAGGCGGTAGATGCGTCCGCCCAGGATTCCGAGGTCGTCCCGAAAGTTGACCGTCATGTAGGAGGTCACGTTGCGGATCGTGCCCAGGATGTCCCCGGCGTGCTCGATCGCGTCGAGAGTGCGCTCCACGCGGCGAAACAGCGATTTCGGCGTGCTGGCGGGAGCCTGCACCTGCCGTCTGCGGCGTGTCATCGTTTTCCTCGCTAGCCGCGGGACACGTTCGAAACGGGGGGAGCCCGCGGCGACGGGATGGTACCACCCGATAGGGGAGACGGATGTCTTAGTGCGGCGCTGTGCTGGCCTGCGGCGCGTTGAGCCGAACCAGGAGGATGACGGCTTCCGCGTGGCCGGGCTCGAGGGCGAGGGCCTTCTGGAGGTCCTTTCGCGCCGCCTCGGGATTGGACC
>JALHTD010000165.1 GCA_022865555.1 Thermoanaerobaculaceae bacterium
CCCGCAGTTCTTGCGCCCACGCCTCAGCCGGTCGCGGCCGTGCGCACCTTTGAGCCGACGCCGGGCCCGCCGCCGCCAACTCCCACAACGGCACCCGAGCCAGGAGTGCTCATCGTCCGAGCGGGGCAGGCACCGTGCTGGGTCGAAATCCGCGTCACGGGCGAGAAACCCGTGGCTCGGCTCCTGCAAGCTGGCGCGACATGGGAGGTCCCGGCCGGGGGGAGGGAAGTCGAGCTCGTCCTGGGAGACGCCGGCGCGGCAAGCGTCGAGTACATGGGCGAGATCCGCAGCCCGGCGGGAGCTTCCGGCGCCGTGGCCAGATTCCGCATGACCGGTACGCCGGTGCCCAGGGGCGCGCGGTGATGTCCGCCTCCGGCGGAATCTCGAGCGTCGCCGAGCTGCTCGTCAAGATCCGGCAGGGAATGGCGCCGCGTGCCCTGAGGCTGTTCGCGGCCCAGGGGTTGCTACCGGTCAGCCGCGAGGAGCTCATCCGCGTGAACCTCATCCTCACGGCGGACGGCGACCAGGAGATCGCCGGGGCTGCGCAGGCGACCCTGGCGGGCTTCACCACGGACAACTTCATGGCCGTGCTCCAGGTCGACGACGCGGACGCGCTCGAGCTCGACCTTCTCGCCCGCTGCCGGCAAGACGAGGCACTGTGGCAGGCGATCATCCGCCATCCCAAGAGCGCGAACGAGACGCTGCGGTGGGTGGCGCGGCTCGCCCCGCCGGTGACCCAGGACGTGCTCATCACCAACCAGGTGCGGGTGCTCGGCTGCCTGGAGCTGCTCGAGGATCTGCGCGTCAACCCACAGGTCACCCAGGAAGTGCTGCGCCGCGTGCGTGAGTTCGAGGAGGAGTTCCTCCAGAAGGCGATCGTCTGGGCTTCCGCCGAGGGGCTGCCTTCCGAGATTCTCGAGATGCCGTCGATCGAGCAGGTTCTCGCCGAGCTCAGGGCCATCGGGATGCAGCTCCCCGGAGGCGAGATCGAGATCGAGAGGCTGGTGTTCGAGCTCGAGCCCGGGGCACCCGAGGAGCTCCGCGACGCCGGCGCGCGCATTGGCCAGATGAACACCGCCCAGCGCGTGCTGCAGGCCCTCCGGGGCACACGCGAGGAGCGTCTGCTCCTGGTGCGGGACCGCAGCCCACTGGTGGTGCGCGCCGTGATGCTCAGTCCGAAGCTGAACGAGATCGACGTCGAGCGCATCGCGGGGATGCGTGCGACGAACGAGGAGGCGCTGCGCATCATCGCATCGCGGCCACGGTGGCTGAGGCGCTACGGAGTGCTGCGCAGCCTCGTTTTCAATCCGAAGACCCCACCGGGTATTGCGCTACAATTGGTTCGGCGACTGTCGCAGAGGGACCTGGTACTGATCAGCCACGACCGGGGGGTTTCGGAGACGGTCCGCCGGGTGGCAAAGGATATGGCGGACCATCGACGGTAGCGCGGAGCGTCAGGGCAGGGGCCGCGGAGCGAAAGGGCAGGGATGACCGACCGGCGAAGCTTCTACGAGATCCTGGGGGTCGGGTCTGCCGCCTCCCAGGACCAGATCAAGTTAGCCTTTCGCCGGCTCGCGAGGGAACGACACCCGGACCGCTTCAAGGGTGCCGCGCGTGCCCAGGCCGAGAAGGACTTTCAGGCCATCACCGAGGCATACAACGTCCTCCGGGATCCCACCCAGCGCGCCCGCTACGACCAGAGCCTGTCCAGCAAGACGTCGCAGCAGCTCTCCAACCCGCGCGATCTCGCACGGGTGCTGCTCGCCAAAGCCATGGGTCTGGTGAAGACAGGGCAGGCCGCGGAAGCCAACGAGTACTTCGCCCAGGCCATTGCTCACGATTCGGAGAGCGCCAAGGCGCATCACCTGTACGGTGTTTTCCTCTCGAGGCAGGTTGGCGGCCTCGAGGAGGGGCTTCGGCACCTCGATCAGGCCGTACGCCTGGAGCCCAACGACGTGAGGATCCTGATCGATGCTTCGAAGGCCTTTGCCCGCGCCAAGATGCTCGCCAGGGCGACGCGCTTCGCCCAGCAGGCGGCGCAGCTGGCCCCCGGTGACCCCGCGATCGAGGCCTGGCTGGAGAAGCTCGCAAAGGGGACCGGCGGGGGAGGTTCTTTCTAGCATGGTTCTCGGGGAGGCGGCGGGCCGTGGTCTTTGAGTCCCTCGGGGTGACGGATCGCGGCCTGCGCCGCCACCACAACGAGGACCAGTTCCTCATCCGTGACGACCTGACCCTGTTCGTGGTGGCGGACGGGATGGGTGGCCACGCCGCCGGCGAGGTGGCAGCGGACCTGGCGGTCCGGGAGGTGGAGCGGGTCGTCGAGACCACCAGGGACTACGAGGATGCCACCTGGCCCAGCGACTGGGACCCGCACCTCACCCTGAACGCCAACCGGCTGGTTCGCGCGATTGTGTCAGCCCACCGTCGGGTCACGGGGGCCGTCGATGTGGACACTGGCCTTCGGGGCATGGGCGCCACGATCGTGGCGGCCCTGATCGACAACGACGAGAGGCAACTCACCGTGGCCCACGTCGGCGACAGCCGCGCCTACCTCTACCACAACAACGCCAGCGAGCTGATTACGTCCGACCACTCCTGGGTGCGCGAGCAGGTTGTGGCGGGTTTGCTGAGCGAGGAGGCCGCGCGCAACCACCCGCTGAAGAACGTCGTGACACGGGCGCTCGGTGGGACCCAGGAACCCGCCGTGGACATCGTGGAACGCAAGCTCGAGGTCGATGACCTGCTGCTGCTCTGCTCCGACGGCCTCACCACGATGCTCTCGGATCAGGAGATCAACGTGGCGCTCGGCCGCGGCAGGGACCTCAAGGGAATCGCTCAGCAGATGGTGCGGGAGGCCAACCGAAAGGGTGGCGTGGATAACATCACGATCATTCTGGCCCGCGCACTGCCTTGACGCATCCCGCTCCCCGACGTATGGTGATCACATGAGGGCCGCACGCGCTCGCGCTGTGGTAGTTATTACTTCGCTCGCTGCCGCTGCCGCCGCTTCGCCGGCGCTGGGCGCGGCCCTGTTGAACGAGCGAGTGCGGGACGTGGTGTTCGAGGTTGAGCGCTCGCCCCGAGCACAGGCCGCATACGCCGCGTGCGCCGAGGTTGTCCGGATGCTGGGCCAGCGCGGCTGGGACGCCGAGCTGGTTCGAGTGAGGATCCAGGACAACCCCTTCGACGCAACCGCGTCCTCCGCCGACATCGTCCTGGGCGCTGGCGAACCGGGAGAGGACAGCGCTTTCGTCCTGGCCTCGACGATCGTCGAGCGGCAGCTCAGGCGTAGCACCGATCCCTCCACCGCGCACACCCTTGCGCAGTCCGTGGCGGCGCACCTGAGCGCCCCGAGCTCTGGCAAGCGTATGCGGTGGGAAGTGGGGTGGCTGGACCGCCTTGGCCGCGGAGACATCCTGACCACCGCGCTTCCGGAGGCGGTGTGGCGCGCCGGTGGCGACGCGGCGATCCGCCGCAGCGCGCGGGGCAGTTGGCCGGGATCGGCCTACGAGGCGCTCGCGGCACTTGGAGTCGAGACACCCTTGGGCGAAGTCGGCGAGCTCGCCGTCGCCGGCCTGCTCGATCCCCAGGCCCTCGGCTTCCACCGGCCACCCGTTCCCGATTTTGCGCCTTCGATCACGCAGCAGGATGGCAACGTCCGGTTCGCAGGTGCAGGCATGCGAATCGTCGCACTTTCGGTTGACGCGAGCGCGGCCGCCGTCTTCCCCGTTCAAAGCGATCGGGTGGAGGCCTGGGTCGCGGTGCGCTACGCGCTCACCGGCGCGTTCGACGTGATCCCGCTGAACCCGCGCGCCGAGGTCGCCGTGCCAATGCAGGGGCTGGCGTGGGCGGGTGTCGTTGTCGTCGGCCTCGAGCCCGACGCGCACCTGTCCCTTGCCGTCCGGCCACTGGCCGACTACCCCGTGAGGATCGAGCGGTGGGACTTCCTCGCCGGGGACCGAGCGGTCACGCTCACCTGGGAAACCCAGCACCATGAGGGGCTTCGGGCCTTCGTCGTGGAGGCGCTCGAGAACAGCGACTCGTTCACATGGAACATACTCAGGCGCACGATCCTCCCCGTCGCCGACAATGGCGAGAGCTCTTTCGGCTACGCCTTCGTGGACGAGGAAACCGAGAACGTTGCCGCTTACCGGCTGCTCGCCCTCACAACGGACGGTTTCCTGGCCGAGGTGGGGTCGTTTCCTCTGCGCGGCAGACCGTAGCCGGGAAACTCCCCGGGCAGGCTCCTAGACCAGCACCAGCCGCAGCATCCCCCACGCCAGCAAGCCCAGCACGAGGAGCGGCAATGCCAGGACCAGGAACAGGGGCAACCCAAGCAATAGCAACCCGAGGCCGACGGTGGCCGCGATCGCGACCTTGACGAGCCCGAACGCGAGCTTGACCAGCAGCACCAGCAGGGCCACCGCGAACCCTATCGCCAGGAAGACGCCAGCGAGGGTCATGAGGGTCAGCATGGTGGTATCTCCTCTGCTGCAGAGTACGAGAGTTGCCCCCGCGAGGTTCTTGGCGCCGCGGTGTTTTCCGGACCAGCCTAGAATTGAGGTCGGATGGGACTCTCCCGCCGGACGCGAATCATCCTCCGCTGGGGCGCGGTGCTGGCCGGCATCGGCCTCGGCAGCGTGGCGATCCTGCTCCTGTACGGCATCTCGCTCGTCGACCAGGCGCTCTCCGGGGCCTCGCAGCGCCCGACGACGCGAGTGCTGAGCGCACCGCTCGAACTCCGGGCCGGCGACCCGTGGGACGTGGCGGGGCTGCGGGCTTCGCTTCTCGCGCGCGGCGTCCCGGAGGCGGCCGGAGGCAGGCCGAGAGCAGGGGAGTTCACGGTGGGCAGCGGCTCGGTCTGGCTGGGCGTGGGCGTGGCCGGGGACCCTGAGGGCGAGGTGGGACTCGCCCCGACGCCGTCGGGGCTCATGCTCGCGAACGCGCGGGGTGCAGCGCTCGACTGCGTGGCCGTCCGACCCGCAGTCGTCGGGACCTCCGCACTGCGCGACGCGGTTCGGTGGCCCGTGCCGCTAGGTGCCATGGCACCAGTGCTCCTGACCGCAGTCGTGGACATCGAGGACCGCACGTTCCTCTCGCACTCCGGTCTGTCC